>DATHYU010000032.1:0-5451 GCA_035458965.1 Acidimicrobiia bacterium
GTCACGAGACCGATGAGCGTCTGGTCCGGAAGACGGTCGACGAAGGTGCCCGCGGCATCGACGGCCGCCTCGAGGGGCTCACCGCGCATGCTCCCCGACGTGTCGACGACGAGCACCACCTCGGTGATCACCTCGGCGGGCGCGTAGACGGCCGCCCGTACGAGCCGCCCGTCCTCGACGACGGCGAAGGCGTCGCCGGTCGGGTCCGTCGCAGCGACCTCCGGCGGCACCAGGAGCTCCAACCGGACGGTCGGATAGGTGACCTCGACGGCGGTGACCTCGGCACCGCCGGTCTGGGCTCCCGCCGGCGCGGCGGCCCAGAGGAGAGCGGCGACGAGGGTGAGTCCCCGCTTCACCGGGCCGCTCCGCGGACGGCGGCGGCCGCCTCGAACAGCGCGCCGGGGAGGGCGATGCCGCGATCCTTGAGGGTCTCGGCGAAGGCGGGACGGATCCCGGTGGGCTCGAGACCCCCGGTCACCCGACCGTTCTCGGTGGTTCCTCCACCGCGGAACCGGAAGATGTCCTGCATGGTGATGATGTCCCCCTCCATGCCGACGATCTCCGAGACCTGGGTGATCCGCCGGGACCCGTCCCGCATCCTGGAGAGCTGGACGATGACGGTCAGCGCCGAGCTGAGGTAGTCCCGGATGGCGCTTATGGGGATGTCCATGCCGGCCATGAGCACCATCGTCTCGAGGCGGTTGAGGGCATCGCGGGGCGAGTTGGCGTGCAGCGTCGACATCGACCCGTCATGACCCGTGTTCATCGCCTGGAGCATGTCGAGGGCCTCGGCCCCGCGGACCTCGCCGACGACGATCCGGTCGGGCCGCATGCGCAGGGAGTTCCGCAGCAGGTCCCGGATGGTGACCTGGCCCTTGCCCTCGATGTTGGGCGGGCGGCTCTCGAGCCGGACCACGTTGATCTGGCGGAGCTGGAGCTCGGCGGCGTCCTCGATCGTGACGATCCGCTCACCGGAGGGGATGAACGACGACAGGACGTTGAGAAGCGTCGTCTTCCCGGTCCCGGTGCCCCCGCTGACGAGCAGGTTGAGGCGACCCTGGACGCAGGCCTTGAGGAGGCCCGCCAACGGCAGGGTGAGGGTCCCGAAGGTGACGAGCTCCTCGACGCCGAAGGGATCTCGGGAGAACTTCCGGATCGTGAGCGCCGGCCCGTCGATGGCGAGGGGCGGGATCACGGCGTTCACGCGGGAACCGTCGGCGAGCCGGGCGTCCACCATCGGCGACGACTCGTCGATGCGTCGTCCGATCCTGGCGACGATCCGCTCGATGACGTGGCGGAGATGCTCCTCGGATCCGAACCGCACCTCCGTCTGGACGATGCGGCCGTCCCGCTCGATGAAGACGGGGTCGGTGGCGTTGACCATCACCTCGGTGACGGTCGGATCGTTGAGGTACTTCTCGATGGGGCCGTGGCCGACGATGTCCTGGGTGATCTCGACGGCGATCTTCTCGCGCTCGGCGGGGGTGAGCGGGGCGTCGCCGGCCGCCATGAGGCGCTCGAGCTCGGCGGCGACGGCACTCCGCAGCTGCTCCTCGCCGAGGGAGGCGTCGATGGTGCGCGCCTCGAGCTTCGAGAACAGCGCCGCCCGGGCCTGGCTCTTGAACTCCGCCAGCGGATCGCGGGCGCGGGTCGCCTGGGCCGCAGCGGGCCGCTCGGGGCCGCTCCGCGCGGCGACGGGCGTGTCGGGGACCTGACCGAGACGTTCACTCAGCTTCATCTACGCGCTCCACTTCATCGTCCGGCGATTCACGTTCACGTCGTCGAGGTCGGCGAACCGGCCCACGAGGTCCCAGATCTTCCGGGAGACGGGAGATCGCGGGTTGCCGAGCAGGATCGGCATCCCGGTGTTGAGCGCCACCGGGACGTGGCGCGACGAGGGGACCTCCACGTCGATCGTGATCCCGGCGGCGGCCGCGGCATCGGCCATCGAGAGGCCGACGCGCGAGTCCGCCCGGTTCATCACGAAGTGGCGATCCGGCGCGCTCATGCCGAGCCGGTCGAGGGCGTTGAGCACCTTGCGCAGGTGCCGCACCGACGGGATGTCCATGTCGGCGACGAACACGACATCGGTCGAGACGTCGAGCGCCGACAGGGTGTGCTCGGTCAGCCCGGCGCCCGTGTCGATGATCACGTACTGGAACTCGGCCATCAGCAGCGACACGATCTCCGACACCGCCTCGGGGGCGACCATCTCGCCGCGGGCCGGGTCGTCGGGCGCGCACAGTGCGTAGAGCTCGCTCTGGTGCCGTGTCAGGAACACCTTGAGGGTCGTCAGGTCGAGCGGCTGCGGCGTCGTGACCGCGTCGTAGATCGAGTGACGGGGCTTCAACGAGAAGGAGTACGCGACATCACCGAACTGGAGGTCGAGATCGACGATCACCGTCTGGCGGGGTGCCGCGGCGGCGAGCCCCACGGCGAGGTTGGTGCTGAGCATCGTCTTGCCGGCTCCGCCCTTGGGGGCGCAGACCGTGATGACCCGGGCGCCGTGCCGCCGTGATCGTCCGGGCTGGGGCGACGACCGCCGCGCCTCGACGACGCGCACCGCGCGAAGCACCGCGTCGCGGATGTCCTCCTTCGACGCTCCCGGCTTCAGGACGGCGCGGACCCCGGCGGCCAGCGCCGCCTCGACGGCCGCCGGATCGGGTGGCAGCGACACGATGACGCTGACGTCGGGCCTCGCCCTGTCGAACTCCGAGGCCAGCGCGAGCGCCAGGCGGGCGGGCAGCTCGGGCCCGAGGACGACGGTGGCGGGGTCGAGGGCGAGGATCGCCTCGACGACGGCGGGCCCGTCGAGCTGCTCGACCCACCGGTAGACGCGGTCACCCGCGTCGGGAAGGGCCTGCTGGAGCCGGCCGTAGAACTGGTCGGAGGCGCCGGCGACGACGATGCGCTTCATCGGTACACCGTCTCTCGGGTCAGGACCTCGTGGTCCGCCTCGGATCCGGGGGTGCCGGACGGGTCACCGGCGAGCCAGACGAACCCGTGCTCGGCGGTGAACACGAGACGGGAGGCGTCCGCCGGGAGCACCGCCACCGTGATGAGCAGGTTCCCGGTCGGGGCGAGCTCGGGGGCGTCCTCGGGCACACCGTCCTCGGGTGCCCGCGGCAACTGCTCGACCTGGACGTTGGTGACGAGTGCACCCCGCAGGAGGAGGCCGGTCGCCGCCGGGGCCCGGGTGTTGCCGTTCTCGTCGGTGATCGTCGTCCCGACGAACAGGTCCTCTTCGGTGATCACCACGTCGTCCCCCTCCGCCTCGGTGCCCGGCTCCGGGTCCCCGACCTGGATCGGATCGAAGGAGGCGAGCACCGCCACGGTGTCGCCGGGGATGACGCGGCCGCCGACCGCCCGATCCGGGGCGAGAGAGATCGTGACCTCGAGGAAGCCTTCGGGTGCCGGGATCCTGCGGGTCACGGCCAGGGTCTCGGGCGTGGTGAATCGGGCGATGTTGAGCTGCTCGCCGGGAAGGAGGTCGACTCCGGCGACGAGGCCGTCGAGGTCGGTGAGGTCGGTGACGGCTCCGTCGGCCACGACCTTCGTCGGCACCCGCTCGGTCCGCAACGAGGCGGTGAGCGCCTCGACGTCCGCGCCCCGCTCGATCGGCTGATCGACGACGAGGACCTGCACGACCTCCTCTCCTGCCAGCGCGCGGTCCTCGGCGGCATTCACATAGCCGACGAGGAGCAGCGTCCCGCCGGCGGCGAGCGCCACCGCGACGACGATCCCGATCATCCTTCGCATCCGTGGTCTCCTATTCGACGAGCTCGACGATTCGCAGTCCGTGGTCGGGTCCGCCGGGACGGCCCTTGTAGATGACCCCGGTGGTGAAGAAGCCGGAGATGCAGCGCTCGTCGCCCGAGCAGGGGGCGGCCGACGCGCTCGGGGCCTTGAAGAGGCCGCCGAAGTTGAAGCCGGTCACGTGGAAGTAGCCGAAGCCGGCGACGTGGTAGTGGCCATTGGTGCCGACGCCGTAGAGGTCGTCGAAGAACGGGAGGGGCACCGGCTTGCCGACGAGCTGGAGCAGGATGTCGGGCGTGCACCCCGTCGTCGGCGACGAGCCCGGATCGTCGGACTCCCATCCGGCGATCTCGAGGTCGATCTCACACGCTCCGTCGGGGACGAGCCACCCGAAGCCGCCGGCGAGCTTCCCGTCGCCGTCGGCGTCCATGCCCGCCGTGGCATTGCAGGGCTCGGTGCTGTTGCCGTCGTGGAAGTAGATGACCCGCTCGGCCGTCGGCAGCGACGCCCCGGACGGGAACTCGCACTCGGAGATGATCAGGGGGAGCGTGCTCTCGAGCGCCTCCGGGAAGCCCCACCGGGCCGTGGCCCGGGCGCCGACCGTGGCGCCCTCCCAACCGACGATGCGGGAGAAATACGTCGGCACCTTGTCGGTGCCGTCCTGGTTGCGGGTGGCGACCGACACGGTGACGGTGCGGCCGACCGGGTCCAGGTCGACGGAGCGGATGTCGGTGACGCCGTCGGCGACGTTGGCCTTCGCATAGGAGGCGGCCGTCGCCTTCGCAGAGGCGAGGGTGCAGAGCGAGGGATCGACCGCGCAGTCCTCGGCGACGGCGAGCGCCGCGGCGTCGGCACTGGTCACGAGCTGCCGGCGCTCGACGTACACGGCACCGAGGTCGATCACGAGGCCGGCGAGGGCGAGCACGCCGACCATGGCGGCCGCGGACAGCACGATGGTGGCACCCCGGTCGTCCCTCAACCACCGCATCGCATGACCGCCGTCGAGGAGAGGTTGATGGTTGCGGTGCCGAAGAAGGGGATGTCGTAGGTGACGGGATAGGAGGACGTGACCTGCGTCGGCTCACCGGGGATGCAGCTCGCCACGCTGATGGAGAGGACGAGCTGATCGAGGTTCGTGGCCGCCGCACGGGTGGCGTCCACCGCCTTCTGGGCGTCGCCGGTCACGGCGTGCACCCGAACGCCTTCGCGGCTGGCGTGGGTGAGCTGGACCTGGGCGTTGAAGGCACGGGCGAACTCCACGATTCCGAAGAGGACGAGGACGAGGACCGTGAGCACGAGAGCGAATTCGACGAGGGCAGCGCCCTTTTCACGGTCCTTCATGACGAAGACGTGGTCGGGGGTCCCGGACGGGATGACCCGTCCGGGACCGTTCCGACTCGGTCAGGGCGTGAGGACGCCGGCGACACTCGAGAAGATGTCGCGGACGCTCCCGCCGAGGGCGGTGACGGCGACGAGGGCGACGACGGCGATGAGCGCGACCATGAGGCCGTACTCCACCATCGTGGCGCCTTCGTCCCTGTCCATCAGGGCGGCCAGGTAACGGAGCATGTGGTCCCTCCTCCGGTTGGAGCCGCCCTGTGGTGAGCGGCATGACTAGGGCCGTGTCACACAGAATGACTACTCACAGTGGTCGTGTCATGATGCAGATGCATCAAATCGGCTGCGTTGAGTGGT
>DATHYU010000033.1:0-5918 GCA_035458965.1 Acidimicrobiia bacterium
TCTGCTTCGGCGGCGGGAAGCGATCGCGGATGATCTTGAGGACGAGATCGTGCGACGGCATCCCGAATGCCGCCATCACCATGCCGCGTGTTCCCGCCGCGACTTCGAAGGCCTCGTCGGTCGAGGCGATGTGCCCGAGGATGTCGCGATAGAGCTCGGTCTTGCCGTGTTTGCTGAACCCCAGGGCGATGTAGAGCTCGGCGACCCGCTTTCGCGGCACCACGCCCTTGAGGAAGCGAACGAGATCGCTGGGGCGATCGATCTCGACGTGGAAGTACGACCGCGTGTAGCTGAACAGGACGCTGACGTCTCGCTCATTGAGCAGGACGGCGTCGATCCACGCTCCGCGCTCCCCGTTGCGGATCGCCAGCACGAGCGGCAGGTGATCGATCGCTCCCGGCGACACGACCCGGCCGACGAGGTACGCGCCGGTGCCCCGGTAGAACGGCTTGGAGGCGATTTCGATGGCCGCCGGGGCGTGCTGCCATGCCGCTCGCTCCAGACAGAACGCAATGCGGTCGGCGGCGAGGGCGACGTCGCGGTCCAGGTCCTCCCACCCGACGCCGAGATCGGCGTCCTCCACGACACGGCGCACCGCAACCCCCAGGTCGCCTCCGGGGCACGACACCTCGCGGAAGATCGGGCCATGCGACGGGCTCGGAGGAGACGCGAAGTCCGATGACACGAACTCGATGTCCTCGTCGACGCCTACCGTGGCGAACACGCGCCGCGTGACCGAGTTGAAGAACGTCTCGGCGAGGTCCCAGTCCTGGCGGCCCGAGATACGGCCCGAGTAGACCGCCTTCATCCCGGCCCAGGCCATGCGGTCCTCGAGACGCTCGGCGAGGAGCGGCCGGATCTCGTCGACCAGCCGGTCGATGCGCCGCCGGTAGAGGCCCAGCCGCTTCGCGGCGTCGGAGCGCATCTCCCGCCACTCTCGCCGGGCGAACCGCAACCGAGCCCTGCGCGTGATGGCGGCGAACTCGGTCGTGTACGAGTCGAAGGCTTCCTCGATGGCGCGGGCCCCGATGTTGGCGCTCCGGCTCAGCGTCTGGATCACCGGTGCCTCCGGAGAGCAGACAGCAGGAGGCCCACAGCAGACAGCACCGATCGCTCCCGATCGGTCGCGGCCGCCTGGCGCCGGCTGCAGGCCGGGGGCATCGATTCGGCCATCGACCCAATCAATGCTCGAACTGCTCCTCTTCGGTCGACCCGGCGAGGGCCAGCGTCGAGGCCTGGCCGCCCGAGACGACCTGGGCGACGAGATCGAAGTACCCGGCACCCACCTCTGCCTGGTGGCGGGTGGCCGTGTACCCCTGCTCCTCCATCTCGAACTCGGCCTCCTGGAGCTCCACGTACGCAGACATCCCGACCTGGGCGTAGCCTTTGGCGAGCTCGAACATCGACGCGTTCAGCGCGTGGAACCCGGCCAGGGTGATGAACTGGAACTTGTAGCCCATCGCCCCGAGCTCCTTTTGGAACTTGGCGATGGTGGCGTCGTCGAGGTGCCGCTTCCAGTTGAACGACGGCGAGCAGTTGTACGAGAGCATGGTGTCGGGGTACTCGGCGTGGATGGCCTCGGCGAAGCGAGCCGCCTCATCGAGATCGGGATGGGCCGTCTCGCACCAGAGCACGTCGGCGTACGGGGCGTAGGCGAGGCCTCGGGCGATCGCCGAGTCGAGGCCGTTGCGAACGTCGTAGAAGCCCTCTGCCGTGCGCGTCCCCGTGATGAACTGACGATCGCGCTCGTCGACGTCGGTCGTGATGAGCGTTGCGGCGTTGGCGTCCGTCCTGGCGAACACGAGCGTCGGCGTCCCGGAGACGTCGGCGGCGAGCCTCGCCGCGGTGAGGTTCCGAATGGCCTGCGACGTCGGGATGAGGACCTTGCCGCCCATGTGACCGCACTTCTTCTCCGAGGCGAGCTGGTCCTCGTAGTGCACCCCGGCCGCCCCGGCGTCGACCATCGCCTTCATGAGCTCGTAGGCGTTGAGGGCGCCGCCGAACCCGGCTTCGGCATCGGCGACGATCGGCAGGAAGTAGTCGACGTCGTCCCGGGTCTCCGACCACTGGATCTGGTCGGCCCGCACGAGGGCGTTGTTGATCCTGCGCACGAGCTCCGGCGCGCTGTTGGCCGGATAGAGGCTCTGGTCCGGGTACGTCTGCCCGGCGAGATTCGCATCGGCGGCCACCTGCCAGCCGGAGAGGTAGATCGCCTTCAGCCCGGCCTTGGCCATCTGGACGGCCTGGCCGCCGCTCAGGGCGCCGAGGGCATTGATGTAGTCGGTCGAGCCGAGTGTCGCCCAGAGCTTCTCGGCAGCCTTCCGGGCGAAGGGGTGATCGATCGGCTCCGAGCCCTGCAGGGCCACGACGTCGCTCGCGTCGTAGTCCCTCATGACGCCCTTCCACCGGCGATTCGTCTGCCAGTCCTTCTCGAGGGCGGCGACCCGATCGTCGAACCTGGTCTGGATGTCGGTCATCGTTCCTCCGGTGTGATCAGAGCACGTCGTAGGCGGGCAGGGTCAGGAAGTCCGGGAACTCCTCGGCGAGGGCCACGGTGGCGAAGATGTCGGCGGCCTCCGCGAACCGTCCCCCGTCGACGAAGTCGTCGCCATGGGCCTCTCGCAGCTTGGCGATCTCCTCGTCGAGGATGGTGCGGACGAGATCGGCGGTCACCGGGCGCCCGTCGTCGAGAGCCGCCCCGTGGTGCGTCCATTGCCACACCTGGGTGCGGGAGATCTCGGCGGTCGCGGCGTCCTCCATGAGGTCGTTGATCGCTGCGGCGCCGGTGCCGCGGAGCCAGGACGCGACGTACTGGATACCGACCGAGACGTTGAGACGGAGCCCTGCCTCGGTGATCGATCCGCCGGGAACGCGAATGTCGAGGAGCGCCTTGGCCTCCGGCACCACGTCCTCGCGCAGCCGGTCGACCTGGTTGGGACGGTCACCGAGCACGGCGTCGAACTCGGCCATCGCGGTGTCGACGAGGTCCGGGTGGGCGACCCATGTGCCGTCGAACCCCTCCGTCGCCTCTCGCCGCTTGTCGGCGGCGACACCGGCCAGGGCCCGCTCGGTCACCTCGGGATCACGCCGGTTCGGAATGAAGGCGGCCATGCCGCCCATGGCGTGGGCACCGCGCCGGTGGCAGGCCCGGACGAGCTGGTCCGTGTACGCCCGCATGAAGGGGACCGTCATCGTGATCCGGCCGCGGTCGGGAAGCATCAGCTCCTCGCGCCGTCGGAAGGTCTTCACGCACGAGAAGATGTAGTCCCAGCGCCCGGCGTTGAGACCGGCGGAGTGATCCCGCAGCTCGTAGAGGATCTCCTCCATCTCGAACGCCGCGAGGATCGTCTCGATGAGCACCGTCGCCTTGACCGTCCCGAGCGGCAGGCCGAGCGCCTCCTGCGCGTGGACGAACACGTCGTTCCAGAGCCGTGCCTCGAGATGGCTCTCGAGCTTCGGGAGGTAGAAGTAGGGACCGCTTCCGCGCCCGACGAGCTCGGCGGCGTTGTGGAACGCGTACAGCCCGAAGTCGAGCAGCCCCGCAGAGATCGGCTTCCCGTCGACGAGGACGTGCCGGTCCACGAGATGCCAGCCGCGGGGTCGTACCAGCAGCGTCGCGGTCTCGGGGTTCAGCCGGTACTCCTTGTCGGGCGTCACGAGTTCGATCGTCCGCCGGACGGCGTCGAAGAGATTCACCTGGCCGTCGATCACGTTGTCCCAGGTGGGGGCGTTGGAGTCCTCGAAGTCGGCCATGAAGGCCTTCGCCCCAGAGTTGAGGGCGTTGATCATCATCTTGCGGTCGACGGGGCCGGTGATCTCGACCCGTCGGTCCAGGAGGTCGTCGAGGACGGGTCGCACCCGCCAGTCACCGGTCCGGACCTCGGCGGTCTCGGGGAGGTGGTCGGGCATCTCCCCGGCATCCCACCCGGCCTGGCGCTCGGAGCGCCGCGCAAGGAGCTCACGCCGGCGGGATCCGAACGCCCGCTCCAGGTCCTCGACGAAGGCCAGCGCCTCCTCGGTGAGGATCGACCCTCGCCGTCCGCCCGTATCGGCGGCAATCTCGATCGTCATGATGCTCCTTCGGTGAAGTGCGCAGATTGTTGTCGCACGTGGCCAGGTGCACTGCCTGGTTAGGCGGAGAAGATAGGTGTTTATTCACTCTTGGTGATCTGGGAGAGCATCCACGCCCGCCATGTCGATGGCGGCGTGGGCGAGGGCGATGACCTCGTCGGCCTCGTGGGCCGGGAACCGGCCATCCGCCACGAGCGCCTCGACCCGTTCGATCACGCTTTCCACGTACCGGACGGCGGAGCGATCACCTCCGGCGAGCCCGTCGTGTGCCAGATCGAGCGCCGCGACGAGGCGTCGCACCTCGCCGGCATCCACCTCCCCGTGTCTCGCATGGACGTCGAGCAGGGCTTCGAGCTCCCAGGCCGCGTCGAAGGGCTCGTCCGCATCGAAGGCCTCGTCACCGAGCCGCTCAACGGCACCGCGGGGCAACTCGTCGTCGTGGAGGGACCACATGCCCACCCCTCCGATCTCCTGCTGCTGTCGTGCCCGAAACGCGGCCGAACCGCAAGAGGCCGAAGGTCAGATCACCGGGGACCGCTCAGGGAATCCAGGGCAGGATGCGGCCGCGCACCCGGCGCCGGTAGTCGGCGTACCCGGCGACGTCACGCTCCAGATGGCGCTCCTCGTGCCCGGCCTTCGCCGTGAACAAGACGCCGAGCCCGACCGACAAGCCGATCGCGACCGGATTGGCGTCTGCGATCGAGATCCCGAGGGCGGCGAGCACGAGGCCTCCGTAGATGGGATGCCGGACCACCGCGTACGGCCCGCGATCCACGAGCACGGTTCCCTCACGGGGCACGGGGTACGGGGTCAGGTTCCTGCCGAGATACCCGAGGCCGGCCACCCCGAGGACCGCTCCCACGACGGCGACGGTGAACCCGGCGACGCCGGCCACCACGCCCCAGGACCCACCCCAGGCAAGCCACGCCACGAAGATGGCGAACATCGCCACCCCCTGGGCGGCCACCCACCATCCGCCGCGCGCCGAGAACCGTCGCATCGGGGCGATGGTAGGGCGGCGCGGTCAGCCGCTCGGCGTGAAGCGCATCACACCCTCGACCCTCGACCCGATCCAGACGACACCGTCGTCGGCGACCACGACCGCGGTCAGTGCATTGGACGAGAGCCCGTCGTCGATCGTGTACCGGGCCCACCCGGTGCCGTCGAAGCGGAAGGCGCCGGCGAACCCCGACACGGCCCACACCGATCCGTCCGGACCGAAGGCGACGTCGACGATGCTGTACCCCCGCAGATGCTCGGCACGATCTCCGATTCGAGTGAGCCCCTCGTCGCGCAGCCACACGTCTCCGTTCGGAGCGACCCAGACGTCCTCGGCACCGCGGTGCTCATCGAACGACACCGGCGGATCACTCCACCTCCAGAGCCCCGATTCGGGCCCGACCGACCATGCCACACCGTCGGGGTCCATGGCGATCTGCCACCCCTCGGTTCCCGCGATCTCGGTCCACGAGCCGTCGGCATACCGCACGAGGACATCGCCCATGCCGGCCCACACCGAGCCGTCGGGAGCCGCGGCGACGTCGAACACGATCCCCTGAGGGCCCTGCTCCCACCGAAGGGTCCCGTCCGGCGACTCCGAGCCGACCCAGAGGGCGTCACCCCACCAGTCTGCCGCGACGAGATCCCCGGAGGCCGTGAAGGCGAAGTCGACAGCTCCCTCGGTGACGTCGCCGCGCGGCTCCCAGCCACCGGCGAACCGCTGCAGGGTTCCTGCGCACAGGGACCACACGGACCCGTCGGGGGCGATCTCGAGATCGGCGACGCAGCCCAGCGGCCACGTGTCCCAAGCACCGTCGAGGCGGCTGCCCGTGCCCTCCCACGCGAGG
>DATHYU010000034.1:0-5969 GCA_035458965.1 Acidimicrobiia bacterium
CTGATCGACGTTCGTCACGAGGAGGCGGCCGCCCACGCCGCCGACGCCTACGCCCGGCTCACCGGCCGGGTGGGCGTGGCCATGGTGACCGCCGGTCCGGGGGCCACGAACGCGGTCACGGGTGTCGCCGCGGCGGGGCACGCCGCTTCTCCTCTGCTCCTCATCGTCGGGCGGCATCCGGAGCACGAGGACGGCCGCGGTGGTCTCCAGGAGATGGACCACGGCCCGCTCTTCCAGGGCATCGCCAAATGGACCTACACCGTCCGGGCCCCCGAACGTTTCGGGGAGTTCGCTCTCACGGCGCTTCGGCACGCCACCTCGGGACGCGGTGGGCCCGTGGTCGTCGAGGCCCCGGTGCTGGCACAACTCCATGAGGTGGCGGAGTCGACGGTGCCCGACACCAGGGGCTCGCGAGCCGACCGCGGTGCAGCCGTGGACCCCGAGACGGTGGCGGCGGTCGCCCGGATGATCGCCGAGGCGGAGCGCCCCGTGATCTTCGGGGGGACCGGCCTGCGCTGGGCGCGCACCCGTCCGGACCTCGCCTCGCTCGCCGATGCGGGCCGCGTCCCGCTGTTCCTGAACAGCCTGGCTCGGGGCGCGGTCCGTTGGGATCATCCCTACCTGGGCAACCGCGCCCGGTCGGCCGCACTGATGCGGGCCGACCTCGTGATAGCCCTCGGCGTGGACTGGGACTTCCGAACGAAGTTCGGGGGAGCCGTCAACCCGGAGGCATCCCTCGTGCACATCGACGCCGAGCCGACGCGCATCGGGTGGAACCGTCCTGCCGACATCGGGGTCGCCGCCGATCCCGGGGTCTTCGTCGGCCAGCTGCTCGAGCACGCCGGGGTCTTCGGACGCAGCACCGACACCGAGTGGAACGAGTTCGTCGCAGCCGAGGAGGCGAAGCGGCAGGCGGCCGCCGACGAGGCCTCCCGGGCCGACGGCTCGCCGGTCCACCCGGAGCGGTTCGCCCGCGAGGTCGCCGAGTTCTTCGGCGACGACTCGATCGTGGCGGCCGACGGCGGCGACATCGTCTCCACCACCGCGAAGTGGCTGCGCACGTCGGAGTTCGGCCACCTGCTCGACCCCGGCCCGTTCGGATGCCTCGGCGTCGGAGCTCCCTTCGCCGTCGCCGCCAAGGCCCTCCACCCCGATCGGCGCGTCGGCATCGTCTTCGGGGACGGTGCCTTCGGTTTCAACGGCATGGAGTACGACACGCTCGTACGCCACGGGCTGCCGGTGATCGGCGTCCTCGGCAACGACGGGGTGTGGAACAACATCAAGGTGCTGCACCGCGCCCTCTTCCCCGAACGCGTGGTCGCGTCCGACCTGGGTCTCCGTCCCTATCACGCCATCGTCGAGGCGATGGGGGGCCACGGCGAGCTCGTCACCGACTCCGCCGAGCTGCGCCCGGCCCTCGAGCGCGCCGCCGACAGCGGCGTTCCCGCCCTCGTGAACGTCCACATCGCCGAGCAGATGCGCATGTCGAGCGTGTACGGCTTCTGAGGCTCTCTGCCGTCTGGCCGGCCACTGCTCTCTGTCGTTCCGCTCGCCGCTTCCCCTCGGCCGGCCGGTGCTCGTGGGCCCCAGGCCGCTCGTGGGGCGGCCCCCGGTCGCTCGCCCGGAGGGCAGCGGGCCGTCAAAGGCCCATCGACCCTCCCGAGGCGCCTCCTCCATCGAATACGCTCGGCCCAGCACGCGAGAGGGAGCCATGCCCGAGTTCCACTACGAGCCGATGTTCCAGGTCGGTCCCGACGAGACCGAGTACCACCCGGTCGACGCCGAAGGGCTCGTCGACAAGACGAGTGTCGGGGGCCGCGAGGTCCTCGTGGTCGACCCGAAGGCGCTCCGGCTCCTCGCCGCCGAAGCGGTGCGCGACGTCTCCCACCTCTTCCGGCCGGCGCACCTGGCCCAGCTGCGGGCGATCCTCGACGACCCCGAGGCCTCGGACAACGATCGGTTCGTCGCGCAGGAGATGTTGAAGAACGCCAACGTCTCGGCAGGCATGGTGCTCCCGTCCTGTCAGGACACGGGAACGGCGATCGTCCACGGCCACAAGGGCGAGAACGTCTTCACGGGGGCCGACGACGCCGAGTGGCTGTCCCGGGGCATCTACGACACCTACACGGGCTCGTATCTGCGGTACTCCCAGATGGCTCCGCTCACGATGTTCGAGGAGAAGAACACCGGTACGAACCTTCCCGCGCAGATCGAGATCGAGAGCGTGCCGGGCGACGAGTACGAGCTCCTGTTCGTCACCAAGGGCGGCGGCTCGGCCAACAAGACGTTCTTGTTCCAGAAGACGAAGGCGGTCCTCAACCCCGACTCGCTGACGTCGTTCATCGACGAGGCGATCCGCTCGCTCGGCACGGCCGCGTGCCCGCCCTATCACCTGGCCGTGGTCGTCGGTGGGACCTCGGCCGAGATGACGCTCAAGACCGTCAAGCTCGCCAGCACGAAGTACCTCGACGGTCTGCCGACGAGCGGCAACGAGCACGGGCGGGCGTTCCGGGACCTCGAGTGGGAGCAGCGGATCCACGAACTGACGCGTGAGACCGGCATCGGCGCCCAATTCGGCGGCAAGTACTTCTGCCACGACGTGCGGGTCGTGCGGCTGCCCCGCCACGGCGCCTCCTGCCCGGTCGGGATCGGGGTGTCGTGCTCGGCCGACCGCCAGGTCAAGGCGAAGATCACCCGGGAGGGCGTGTTCCTCGAGTCGCTCGAGCGGGACCCGGCGCGGTTCCTGCCGGATCCGGCCGGGATCCGGCCGCCGGCCGACGCCGTCCCGATCGACCTCACGCTGCCGATGAGCGGCATCCGGGCCGAGCTGTCGAAGCATCCGGTCGGCACGCGGCTGTCGCTCACGGGAACCATCGTCGTCGCCCGTGACATCGCCCATGCCAAGATCAAGGAGCGCCTCGACGCCGGCCAGGGGATGCCGGAGTACCTCCAGGAGCATGCGGTCTACTACGCCGGTCCGGCGAAGACGCCCGAGGGATACGCCTCCGGGTCGTTCGGCCCGACGACGGCCGGCCGGATGGATCCCTACGTCGACCTGTTCCAGTCGCACGGCGGGAGCATGGTCATGCTCGCGAAGGGGAACCGGTCGCAGCAGGTGACGGATGCCTGCCGCCGCCATGGCGGCTTCTACCTCGGATCGATCGGCGGTCCGGCGGCGATCCTCGCCCAGGACAGCATCCGCACGGTCGAGGTGCTGGAGTACCCGGAGCTGGGCATGGAGGCGGTCTGGAAGATCGAGGTCGAGGACTTCCCGGCGTTCATCGTCGTGGACGACAAGGGCAACGACTTCTACTCCCGCTTCACCGTGAAGGGCTGAGCGCTCGGGGGGCCATCGGTGCGTTGCGCCGCGGGTTGCGGCTTGCCGCAGACCTGCCGCGCTCGTGTCGTTCCCGCCCGGCGCGCCGTCGCACGTCGCCTCGCAGTCGGCCAGGATCCCTTCGAGCTCATCTT
Source organism: Acidimicrobiia bacterium (assembly GCA_035458965.1). Taxonomy (GTDB): domain Bacteria; phylum Actinomycetota; class Acidimicrobiia; order Spongiisociales; family UBA11373; genus DATHYU01. Next base: position 3,472 of record DATHYU010000034.1, read on the forward strand.
CGAGATGCTCTGGCATCGTCGCGAGTCCACGCCGCGTCGGCCGTCGTCGCAGAGGGATTCGCGTGTGTCGGAGCGTCAGCTCCTGCGGCCCACCACCCGCGCCGCGATCGTCCAACCGGCGACGGCCCACGCCGTCAGGACGAGATACGACCGGGCGACGTCGGTCGCCAGTCCTTCGGTGAGGCCCTCACGCACGGTCTGGGCCATCGCGTAGAACGGCAGGACCCGGTGGACGGAGGCGAACCACTCGGGGAAGTTCTCGATCGGGAAGGCGATCGGCGAGAAGAGCGTCACGAAGAAGATGATGAGGTTCACCACGAGGTTGGCGAGGCGGGGCTCACGGATCGCGTGCGCGAACGAGAAGCCCACCGCCACACCCATCACCGACGACAGGAGCACGGCCGGCACCACGTCCCAGGTGACGGCGAGGTCGATGTCGTAGCGCCAGGCGGCGACGCCGAGGGTGATCGCCACACCCGGGAGCGAGATGAGGGTGAACACGGTCAGGTTCGAGAGCATCGTGGCGAGCCGGGGGACAGGGAGCGACCAGAGGAAGTCGTACGTCTGCTCGAACCGTTGCTGGATGACGAGCGACGGCACCATCGTCATGCCGACCGGGATGATTGCCAGGACGGGGGCGCCGGTCGAGATGTACGTGGCCGCCACCGGCGGGATGTCGGTGAAGTAGAAGCCGTACATGAGCGCCATCCCGGCGCCGAGCATCATCTGGATGATCACGAAGAAGGGCAGCTGTTCTCGCAGGCTGGCGACGTCCCACCGCAGCATCGACGCGTACCCGTCGATCCACCACCGCGTCCCGGATCGGACGCGGTCCACGCCGACGACCCCTGTGACCTCGCGTGGAGAGGCCGTCATCGGCGCCTCCCGAGCACGGCGGCGGTCGCCGCGATCGCCACCACGGACCAGCCGGTGAGGACCGCGTAGGAGCGGGCCATGCCGCTCACGACGCCTTCGGTCAGCCCGCCCCTGACGACCTGGGCCATGTGGTGGAACGGCAGCCACTCGTGGAGTCCGGCCAGCCAGCCGGGCAGGTTGTCGATGGGGTAGTTGATGGGGGAGAAGCCCAGGATGAAGAAGATCATCACCTGGCTGATCAGTCCGATCGCCACCGGGCTCGGCACGACGTGCGCGATCGCATACCCGACCATGGTGCCGCTGAAGAGGGTGACGAGGATGGCGGGGGCGATCGACGGCGAGATGACGAGGGGGAGGTCGAAGCGCCAGGCTGCGGCGGCGAGGGCGACCAACATCCCTGGCACGGCGATGATCCCGTTGATGGTGAGCCAGGCGAGCGCGGCCGTCGTGCGGGGGACCGGGAGCGACCAGAGGAAGTCGTAGGTCTGTTCCGTCTTCTGCTGGGCGACGAACTGCGGGCCCATCACGAGGCCGACCGTGATCAGCGTCACGACGATCACCCCGGTCGACAGGAAGAGCGCTGCTCGGGGATCGAGGCCCCCGAACAGGAGGTCGATGCCGAAGATGAATCCGGCGCCGGTGAGGATCTGGACGGCGACCGAGATGGGGACGACGAGCCGGAGGCCGACGAGCTCCCAGCGCACCATCTGGCGATACGAGTGCCACCAGTACCCGATTCCCCCGCGCAGATCCCACGACGCGGTCGTCATCCCGTCGTCTCCGTGTGGGCCTCGATGTCGCCGGTGAGCCGGATGTAGACGTCCTCGAGGGTGGTGGCGCCGAGCGCGTACTCCTCTGCGACGCCGGCATCGATGAGCCCCTGGGCCCAGGCGATGCCCGCGGAGGCCTCGGATTCCGGCACCACGGTGATGAGGTTGTTGCGGACCCGGGTGTGGCCCCCGACGAACCCGGGTAGGTCGGGGGTGTCGACCCTCGGCGTGAGCATGACCTGGAGGCGCAGACGTCCACGATCGACGGCCTTGAGCGACGACGACGTGCCCTCGGCGACGATGCGCCCCTCGTTCACGATCGCCAGCCGGTCGACGGACTTCTCCGCCTCGAGCACGTTGTGTGTGACGAGCAGCACCGAGATCCCTTCGTCGCCGAGGGCCCTCACCTGCTCCCACAGGAGCCGTCGCCGGAGGGGGTCGACGTCGTTCGTCGGCTCGTCGAGGATCACGAGGCGTCCCGGCCAGACCGTCACCATGGCGAAGCCCACGAGGCGCTTCACGCCGCCGGAGAGCCGGGCTCCGAGCGTGTCGCGCCATTCGCCGATCTCGAGCGCGTCGATGAGCTCGTCCCGGCGCCTGGCGACGAGGGCGCGGTCACCGCCCCGGATCGCTCCTGTGATGTCGATCGCCTCGTGGGCCTTGAAGCTGTTGATCGGCATCTGCGCCTGGGGGAGATACGAGCAGAGCTGGCGGGCGGCATCGGGGTTCGCGACGAGGTCGAGCCCGCCGAGGGTGATCGATCCCGAGTCCGGGGCCAGCAGCCCGATGATCTGTTTGACGAGCGTCGACTTCCCTGCCCCGTTGGGCCCGAGGAGACCGAAGACCTCGCCG
>DATHYU010000035.1:0-2052 GCA_035458965.1 Acidimicrobiia bacterium
GCCGCCGAGTTCGATCGCGTCGAGTACTACATGGGCCAGGTCGCGGAGATCGGGCGTGAACGGAGCCTCGAGGAACCGACGCTCTTCGGGCTCACCCATCTGGCGAACACCCTGGTGTACCTCACACGCTACGACGAGGCCCTCCCGGTCGCCCTGCAGGGCCTCGACGCCGCCGAGGAGGCCGGGAACCTGAAATACCAGGCGGAACTGCTCACGTTCAGCATCCCGACCATCCAGATGCGCAACGGCGAGTTCGAGGAGGCCATGGGCAGCATCGAGCGCGGCATGGAGATCGCCATGCGCATCGGCGATCGGGTGTCGGAGGCGTTCGCCGCGATCTTCCAGGGCAAGGTCGCCACGGCCCAGGGCTTCCTGGGCGAGGCGATGGCGCTGTTCCGCCGGGCGGACGCGGCGCTCCAGGCGACCGGGATCCCCTACCTGCTCGCGCTCGGCAAGTGCGTCTCCGGCACCTGCCTGCTGGCCATCGGGGGGCCGTGCACCGAGCAGGCGATAGGCCTCCACCGGGAGACCCTGGAGATCATGGACATGCCCACCGGGACGACCCTCGGAGCGTGGCTCTGGTCCGAGATGGGGCACTGCGCCCTTGCGATCGGGGACCGCGACCTCGCGAAGGACCTGTTCGATCGAGCACTGACCGAGCAGACGGCGCCCATGCATCTGATGCGCCCCTCGGCGCTCGTGGGGGCGATCGAGATCGCGCTCGCCGAGGGCCGATTCGATGACGCCCGGGGTCTCCACGCCGAGCTCGCCGAGTACGTCACGACCCGACAGATGCTCGACCAGTACGCGTCGATCCCGTTCATGGCCGGCCGCATCGCCGCCGAGAGCGGGAATCACGATGAGGCCCTCGATCGGTTCGTCGAGACGCTCGAGATGTTCACGCAGGCCGGGATGCGCAGGATGGCCCTCGACGTGCACCGGGCCATGGCTGCGTCATACCGAGCCGCGGGACGTGAGGAGGACGCACTGGGAGCAGAGGCCGCCGCCGCGGCCCTCGTCGGTGAGATCGGGGCATCGATAGCCGACCCGGACCTCCAGGGCGCCTTCCTCCGGGACGGCGGGCTCGCCAAACAGCTCGCCTGACCGGAACGGCCCGGCCGAGTACCCGCTAGTGGCCGGACATCTGATACCGTGCGTTCGCGCCGCACCGGCGAGAGGCCGAGCGAACCGATTCGCTCCCGCCGGTGACCCACGGCACTCCCCCCCAGGCGGCCTGATCGTGCCTCGTCACGCCCCTCTGACGACAGGACGATCCATGACCACCTCGACCTTCGCCGCGCTCGGCGTGCCCGACGACCTCGTCGGCACGCTCACCGACGCCGGCATCACCCAACCCTTCCCGATCCAGGCGGCCGTCATCCGCGATGCACTGGCCGGCCACGATGTGTGCGGCAAGGCCCCGACGGGCTCCGGCAAGACGCTCGCCTTCGGCATCCCCCTGATCGCCGAGCTCGACAAGGCCTCGCCGAAGAAGCCCCGTGCGCTCGTGCTCGCCCCGACCCGTGAGCTCGCCGCTCAGATCCAACGCGAGCTGATGCCGCTCGGCAAGACCCGTCGGCGCTTCATCGGCATCGTCTACGGCGGCGTGGGCTACGGGCCGCAGATCCAGTCCATGCGCCGCGGCGTCGACGTGCTCGTCGCGACCCCCGGCCGCCTGCTCGACCTCATGGAGCAGGGCCACGTGGACCTCTCCGAGATCGACATCGCCGTCGTCGACGAAGCGGACCGCATGGCCGACATGGGATTCCTCCCCGATGTCCGGCGCATCCTCGACGCGATGCCCCAGGAGCGCCGTACCTGGCTGTTCTCGGCGACCCTCGACGGCGATGTCGCCGTGCTCACGAAGCGCTATCAGCGAAACCCGCGCCGCCACGAGGTCGACGGCGGCGACGACCACAGTGCAGCCCGCCATCTGTTCTGGCAAGTCGCTCATGCCGATCGCGCGACCCATACTGCCGACGTCGTCGCCGCATCCTCGCCCGCCGTCGTCTTCTGCCGGACTCGCCGGGGTGCCGACAATCTCACGCGCAA
>DATHYU010000036.1:0-8151 GCA_035458965.1 Acidimicrobiia bacterium
CTGCACGGTCGCAACGGCGCCGACGTCGTTCACCTCGACGAGGGCACGAAGGTCGGCCAGCGACACCATCTCGATCGGCGCGCCGACGGCGACGCCGGCGTTGACGACCAGTCCGGCGACGCGTCCACCGCGTCCGTCCAACGCCACCGCCGCAGCCCTCAGGGACTCCGGGTCGGTGACGTCCATCGGCAGCGGGAGGACACGCGGTGCCTGGAGGCGCTCGGCGGCGTCGACCGACCGGAAGCCGGCGGCGACCCGGTACCCGGCTCCCGCGAGGCCCGCGACCGCGTCGGCGCCGAGCCCCGACGTTGCGCCGGTCACGACGATCCAAGCGTCCGGCCGGGCGCGGCTCACGCCTCCCTCCTGCTGGCGAGCCACGCGCCGACGCCGACGAGGACCATCCCCACGATCGACAGGGGTGCGACCGACTCGTCGCGGAAGACGACGCCGAGGACGACCGCGACGATCGGGAGGAAGTACACGCCGATCGAACCGCGTGTGGCGCCGACCCGGGCGCCGAGCGTGGCCATCGCGACGTATGCCACCCCGGTGCTGAAGACGCCGAGCACGAGCATCGCCGCCGCGGACGACCACGCCCACTCGGAGGAACCGAGGCCGGCGATGCCCAGGGGGGTGGACGCGACGATGGCGACGACCTGGGCACGCAGCAGGACGGGGAGGCTGCCGTGGCGCTGGACGAGGGGAACGGAGATGTTGAACGCGAGCCCGTAGAGGGCCGTGGCGATGAGGATCAGGACCACGCCGAGAGGATCGTTGGAGCCCGTCGCCGATGGCACCGTCACGAGGATGACGCCCGTGAACCCTACGGCGAGGCCCGCGGCCTGGAGGAGGCCCGGCGGACGTCGGAGCAGCGCCCAGGCCACGACGGCTGCGAAGAGCGGCGTGCCGCCGTTGATCATCCCGGCGACGGCCGAGTCGACGCCCCGATCCTGGGCGATCGGGAAGAGGAGGAGCGGGATGGTCATCCAGAGCAGACCGAGGATGACGATCGGCGCCCAATCGGATCGGGGCACCGGCCGACGCGTCTTCGGGAACAGGGAGAGCGCCGCGGCGCCGAGCACCAGGCGGCCGAGAGTCACGACCGGTGGTGCGAACGCCTCGACGCCCTCGGCGATCCACAGGAAGGACGAGCCCCACATGAGGGCGACCGCGCCGAGCAGGCCCCACTCGGCGAGGCCGAAGGCACCCGCGGAGGTGCCGGGAGCCGTGGAGATGAACGGGCGTCGACTCACGAACGGCGAGCGTACTCCCCGGCAGGGCCGCGAGCCCGCGCCCTGGCCGCCACGGTCACACCTCCGTGACCCGCCGGCGCCACAGTTGGGACATGGTCATGAGCAGGGCACAGACCACGATCGTGAGCGACGCCCCGACGTAGACCGTCCGGACACCGAGGCTGTTGCCGAGCACCCCGCCGACTGCCGCCCCGACGGGCAGCCCGGCCCACGCCAGGGTGCGCGACGCGGCGATGACCCGACCGAGCAACTCCGGCGGTGTCAGCTGCTGTCGGAGCGTCGTCACCGACACGTTCGCGAAGGACACGCCGGCGACGGCGACGCCGGCCGGGACGATCGCGATGATGGTCCCGGTCGTGGGGGAGAGGCCGGCGATGGCGTCCGCGGCGGCCGCCAGCACCAGGAACCCGGTTCCCAGCAGGAGGAACCCGACGACGAACACGCGGCCCAGGCCGATCCGGCGGGTCAGGCGCGGGGCGAGGCCGACACCGAGCGTTCCGAGCAGCGCATGGCCCGCGAAGAACCAGCCGATGAGGAACTCGTCGCGGATGTCGAGGTGCTCCTGGGCGAAGAGCACGAACAGCGCCTCCATCGGCACGAACGTCAGGTTGATCGCCGTCGCGGCGAGGGTCGCCAGTCGGAGCCGGGGCTCCCTCCACAGGAACGAGATGCCCGTCCGGAAGGAGAGACCGAAGGGCTCCGGTTCGACCGGAGGTCGCCCACGCGTCTCGGAGAGCACGACGATGAAGCCCGCAGAGACGACGAACGTGAGGGCGTTCAACCCCAGTGCGGCGCCGAAGCCGACGGTGCCGATCAAGAAGCCCGCGAGCGGCGGGCCGATGGTCCACGCCGATGTGCGGGCGAACTGCAGCGTCGTGTTCACGGAGACGAGACGCCCTTCCGACAGCAGTGCCGGCATCCACGCCTGGAAGCCGCTGTCGAACGCAACGGTCATCGCGCCGGTGAGGAAGGCGGCCGCGAAGATCATCCAGGGACGCGTCACGTCCCCGACGGTTGCCAGGGCGAGCAGCCCGAACGCGGCGCCGCGTGCGAGGTCGGCGAAGATCAGCGCCCGCTTGATGCTCACCCGATCGATGACCACGCCGGCGACGAAGCCGAAGAGCAGCGTCGGGAGCGTCTCGAAGGCCGTGGTGAGGCCGAGGTCGAGGGCGGAACCGGTCAGGTCGACGATGAGGAGTGGCAGTGCGAGAAGCGCCACGTAGTCGCCGAGGAGGGAAACGGCCTGGCCGGCGACGATCGGGCGGAGATTGCGGACCGGATCGGCCATGGCCAGCGAGCGTAGCCCTCGGTGGTCCCGGCACCGGGGCAATCCGGGATGCACCGTACGATGGATTCGTGGCCGACACCTACCGCGTCGTGAGGTCCCCGCGTCCCCTCGTGCCGGGCACCCGGATCGTCCTGCGAGTCGACGCAGGAGGCCTTCGCCCCGGGAACCGGGTCCTGGTGCTCCTGCGTCCCGGAGGCTCCGACGACGGGCCGAGACGCGTGGGAACGGTCGGCCTGGTCTGGGGGATCGAACGGGAGGACCACGGCCCCGATCGCCTGCAGGTACGCGGCGAGGTGCTCGTCGCCGTCGAGGCGCACCACGAGGGAGGCCGGGCAGACGTGGTGGGCATCGAGCGCGATCGGGCGGTGGACCCGGCGGTCCTCGCCGAGGTGCAGGCGCTGCTGCGCACCTACATGGGTGCCACGGCCGAGGCCGGCGGACGCGGGGACATCGGGGTCACCCTGTCGCAGGATCCGGTGGTCGCATCACATCAGGTAGCCTCACTGGTACGCATCAGCGCCCCGGAGCTGCAGGAGGTCCTCGAGGCCGGAGACACCGCAGCCCGGCTTCGGAGACTCGTTGCGGTGTTGCGCCGCGAGACCGGTTTGCTGCGGAGCACGATGGGCGGAAGAGGAGTGTGATGGCCAGGACCAGGGAGCTGCCGGAGCTCACGAGCGAGTTCATCGACCTCGCCAAGGATTACGTGCGGGAGCGGACCGTCGAACCCGCCAAGAAGCTGGGACGGCTGGCGGGCTTCGGGTTCGCTGCGGCGATCCTCTTCGTGTTCGCCGCGCTGTTCCTCGGCATCGCCGGCACGCGGGCCATGGTCGACCTCATGCCGGACGGGACCATCTGGGAAGGGCTTGGCTACGTGATCGGGGCCACCGGCCTCCTCGTGGTGACGGGCCTCGTCATGTGGAGGGCGTCGAAATGAGTGTCGAGAAGGCGGACCTCGAAGCGAAGCTTCGCGAGATCGAGGCGGTCATCGACGAGACCACGGAGTCGGCGAAGACCGCCGGCATCGCCATCGCGGTCGGTGCGGTCGTGCTGCTGCTCCTCGTGTTCGTGCTCGGGCGCCGCAAGGGCCGCAAGGGCTCCGCGCGCGTCGAGGTCTATCGCCTCGGGTAGCGCCTGCGACCGAGATCGCGAGCCGAGGCGAAGCCTCGGCCAAGGAACCCGAAGGGTTCCCCATCGCCTCGGGTAGCGCCTGCGACCGAGATCGCGAGCCGAGGCGAAGCCTCGGGTGCGCGCCCGCTCCAGCGATCCCGGGTCCGAGCCTCTGGTGCGCGCCCGCCCTAGGACCCCGGAGGGTTCCCGATGTCGAGCTCGCTCTCGACCTCGCCCTCCGGTCCCAGCAGTCGGACCCGATACGACTCGCCCGGGGCGAGCGTCTTGGCCCACAGGAGCTCGCGGCCCCGGTTCGACCGGCGGATCCAGGAGATGGCCGCCAGTGCCCCTCCGACGGCCGTGAGCGCCGGGTTGCGGGTGCGGAGGCCCCGGAAGACCCAGGTCCAGGCGTTGGCGAGCAGTCGTGTCACACAAGGGATGGTACCGGCGATACCATCGCCGCATGTTCCAACACCGTCAGCGATTCGCGAAGTGGCTCGGCATCTTCCTTGCCGGCATGCTCGTCCTCGGCGTTTTCCTGCCGTTCTTCCTCTGATCCGTGACGACGCCGTTCGCCCCCGGAGAGGTCTGTCTCCTCGTGGATGCGCGCGGGCGTCGGTACCTCGTCGATCTCCAGGAGGGCCGGAGCTTCGAGTACCACGCCGGCGCGGTCGCCCACGACGACGTGATCGGCAACGCCGACGGTGTCGCGGTTCGCACGAACAGCGGCGCCCGCCTGATCGCCGTGAGACCGCGCCTCTCCGACTACATCCTCAGGATGAAGCGGGGGGCCCAGGTCGTGTATCCCAAGGACATCGGGCCGATCCTCGTATGGGGCGACATCGCCGCCGGCATGACGGTCCTCGAGGCCGGAACCGGCTCCGGGGCCCTGACGATGGCCCTCGCCCGGGCCGTGGGGCCCTCGGGGCGCGTCGTCTCGGTGGAGCGCCGCGACGACCACGCCGCGCACGCCCGCAAGGTGATCACCCGCTTCTTCGGTGAGGTGCCGCCCTGGGTGGACCTCCGGATCGGCGATGTCGAGGAGATCGTCGAGGAGATCGCACCGCAACGCCTCGTGCTCGACCTCCCCGAGCCGTGGTCGGTGGTCGAGGCGGCCGCCGGGTCCATGGAGCCCGGGGGCGTCGTCTCCGCCTACGTGCCGACCGTCCCCCAGGTGGCCCGGCTTAGGGACGCGTTCCGTCGCACGAAACGCTTCGCCGACGTGCTCACCTTCGAGGTGCTGCACCGGGAATGGGCGGCCGACGGGCGCTCGGTGCGGCCGGAGCACCAGATGGTGGGGCACACCGGCTTCATCAGCGTGGCCCGCCACGTCGATTTCCTCGGCTCCGACGACGAGGAGGAATGACGAAGGCCCCGCCGAGCGGGGCCTTCGAAGACGCGAGCCGGGTCCGCTACGGCTCGATGAAGATGCACTCGCCGGGGCACTCCTCGGCGGATTCGATGGTGATGTCCTCCTGGCCGGCGGGGACCTCCGCCAGACCGCCGGCGCCCTCCGGGTTGCCCGCCGATGCGGCGAAGATCTTGTCGCCCTCGCGCACGTACGCCAGGCCGTCGTCGAGGAGGACGAACACGTCGGGGGCGATCTCCTCGCACAGGCCGTCGCCCGTGCACAGGTCCTGGTCGATCCATACCTTCATGGGGTCTCGGGCTCCTGGCTGGTGGGTGGCGGATCATACCCAACGGGGGTCCCGACTCAAGCCATCGCCAGGCCCGAGGCGCTCCGCGTACGAGGCGGGGCACCCCCGTATACTTCGACGGGTCGGGCCCCGCGCGAACGGCCCGAGGCGGCACCAGACGGCATCCGGACCACGAGGTGGCCATGAGTGAGAACGAGCGCACCGAGGCCGAGCTCCGCAGCACGATCACGATGCTCGAGGAGGAGATCGCCATCCTGCGGCGCCGTCTGCAGGATGCACCCCGGCGGGTGCGCGTGCTCGAGGAGCGCCTCCTCGAAGCCAAGGGGCGCCTCACCCAGGCGGCCTCCCAGAACGAGAAGCTCTCGGCGGCCCTCGAGGAGACCCGGGACCAGCTCGCCGTCCTGCGCGAGGAGGTCGAGAAGCTCACCGCGCCGCCGAATCCCTTCGGCATCGTCGAGCGCATCAACACCGACGGCACCCTCGACGTCGTCACGTCGGGGCGCAAGCTCCGGGTGAACGTCGAGCCGTCGATCGAGGTCAAGGAGCTCGAACGAGGCCAGGAGGTGCTGCTCAACGAGGCGATGAACGTGATCGACATCCGCCACTTCGAGGAGGCGGGCGAGGTGGCCACCGTCAAGGAGCTCCTGGGCGACGGCCGCATCATCATCCTCGGACGCGCCGACGAAGAGCGGGTCGTCCATCTCTCCGGGCCGATGCAGACCACCTACCTGCGGGTCGGCGACCACGTCCGCTACGACCTGCGCACCGGCATCGTCCACGAACGGCTCGTCCGCCCCGAGGTCGAGGAGCTGGTCCTGGAGGAGGTCCCCGACGTCGCCTACGAGGACATCGGCGGCCTCGGCAACCAGATCGAATCGATCCGCGACGCCGTCGAGCTCCCGTATGTCCACAAGGAGCTCTTCGAGGACTACGGGCTCGCCGCGCCGAAGGGCATCCTGCTCTACGGGCCTCCGGGCTGCGGGAAGACGCTGATCGCCAAGGCGGTCGCGAACAGCCTCGCCAGGGCGGTGGCCGACAAGACCGGTGAGGGGGACGCGCGTTCCTACTTCCTCAACATCAAGGGCCCCGAGCTGCTCAACAAGTACGTCGGCGAGACCGAGCGTCAGATCCGGCTGATCTTCGCCAGGGCCAAGGAGAAGTCGGACGAGGGCGTGCCCGTCATCGTGTTCTTCGACGAGATGGACTCGCTGTTCCGCACACGCGGCAGCGGCATCTCCTCGGATGTCGAGTCCACGATCGTGCCGCAGCTCCTCTCGGAGCTCGACGGTGTCGAGGGCCTGAAGAACGTCATCGTGATCGGCGCCTCGAACCGCGAGGACCTGATCGACCCCGCGATCCTGCGGCCGGGCCGCCTCGACGTGAAGATCAAGATCGAGCGGCCCGACGAGGAGGCCGCCCAGGAGATCTTCGGCATCTACCTCGACGAGGCCGTGCCGATCGACGCCGGCGAGATCGAGCGCTTCGGCGGCGACCGGCCGGCCCTCGTGGCGGACATGATCGACCGGACGGTCGCAGACATGTACTCCCAGGGCGACCACAACCGGTTCCTCGAGGTCACCTACGCGAACGGCGACAAGGAGGTCCTCTACTTCAAGGACTTCTCGTCCGGCGCCATGATCGAGAACGTCGTCCGGCGCGCCAAGAAGGAGGCGATCAAACGGGAGATCGCCGAGGGGTCCCGCGGCATCCGCCTCCAGGACCTCCTCGATGCCATCAAGCAGGAGTTCCGCGAGCACGAGGACCTCCCCAACACGACGAACCCCGACGACTGGGCCCGCATCAGCGGAAAGAAGGGCGAGCGCATCGTGTACGTCCGGACCCTCATCGAGGGCGATGGTGAGAGCCGCAGCATCGAGGCGATCACCACGGGCCAATACCTGTGACGGAGCAGGTCCACAAGATCATCGGGACCGAGACCGAGTTCGGCATCGCCGTCCGCGGCCAGCCCGACGCCAACCCCGTCGTGTCGTCGAGCCTCGTCATCAACTCGTACGCCGGCACCCGGGCGAGGATCCAGTGGTCCTACGAGGAGGAGAGCCCCGGCCGGGACGCACGCGGCTTCGGGTACGAGCCGATGCCGCCGGGCGACTTCGAGACGGGGCTCGTGAACGTGGTGCTCACCAACGGCGCCCGGCTGTATGTCGATCACGCCCATCCCGAGTATTCGACGCCCGAGTGCTACGACCCCCTCGAGGCCGCCCTGTACGACAAGGCCGGCGAGGTCGTGATGGCACGGGCGTCCCAGGCCGCCCTTCCGCACCTCGACCAGGGCCAGCAGATCCTCGTCCACAAGAACAACAGCGACGGGAAGGGCAACTCCTACGGGGCCCACGAGAACTACCTCGTGTCCCGGACCGTGCCCTTCGGCGATCTCGTACGGCACCTCCTCGGGTTCTTCGTCAGCCGCCAGATCATCACGGGGTCGGGGAAGGTCGGCTCCGAGAACGGGCGTCCCCACGTCGACTACCAGATCACCCAGCGCGCCGACTTCTTCGAGGAGGAGGTGGGCCTCGAGACGACGCTCAAGCGGCCCATCGTGAACACGCGCGACGAGCCGCACGCCGAGCCGGGCCGGTACCGGCGCCTGCACGTGATCATCGGCGACGCGAACCTCTCCGAGGTCCAGATCTACGTGAAGCTCGGCATGACGGCGCTGTTCCTCTCCGCGCTCGAAGCCGGGGCGCTCGGCCAGCCCGTCGCGTTGTCGGATCCTGTCGAGTCGGTCTGGAGGGTGAGCCACGACACGGAGCTGCGATACGGCATCCCACTCGACGACGGCTCGCGAGGCTCCGCCCTCGATCTGCAATGGGGGTATTTCGAGACG
>DATHYU010000037.1:0-2103 GCA_035458965.1 Acidimicrobiia bacterium
GGCCTCGGCATCGCCGGGATCCTCGTCGGCGAGTGCCATCGGCGCGGCGGCCATGACGAGCAGGAGCGAGGTGAACACGGCGAGAAGGGTCCGAATCTTTGTCATGGGGCTTCTTCGGCATCCTGGGGCGCGAATCTTGAACGCGGCGCCGCAGAAATGTCGCCTTCGCACCACGGCGCACGGGTCTCGCCACCGGGTGCACTCGAGATCCGGTCGTGGGTCGTCGGACGCCTTCTTCCGAGCGCGCCGGGCCGAATGCCCGTGGTCACGACGTGAGCGGCAGGAATACCCTGAACGTCTGCGGACAGGTGGAACACATGGCGGACGATCACCGCGACGAGACCGTCGACGAAGCATCGGCCACCATCGCCACGCGGCTTCGCGACCCCCGAGCCCCCACTCCCCAACTCCCTGAGTCGCTCCCCCCGTATCCCGTCGCGCTCGCCTCGGAGACGACGAAGGCGCACCCCGCCGTCGCCGGCCTCCTGTCGGCGGTCGTTCCCGGCACCGGCCAGTGGTACGCCCGCAGGCCGCGACGCGCCCTCGTCTTCGGGGCCGCCACCGTCGGCCTCGGCCTCCCCGCTGTCGTCCTCGGCCTCCTGGCGATCAGGGGTGGTGCCGCCGCCGGCCTCGATCTCCTTCGGCCCTTCTTCGAGAACCCGGCCCTGCTGTGGTGGGTCCTCGTCGTCAACATCGTGGTGGGGCTTCTGCGAGCGCTCGCCGCCGCCGATGCGTTCACCGTCGCCCGGCGAACCGGTCGATCGATCGGCGACGGGACGGCGTTCGTCGCTCTCCTCGTGGCCGGCCTCCTGGTCGCGCTCCCCCATGTCTGGGCCGGCCAGCGGATCGTTGCGCTGCACGACCTGCTCACCTTCGACTTCGCCACCTCGACGCAGGCCGCCGTCCCGGATCTCGAGGAGGAGGTGCCGCCGCCGGCCACCACGACGACCCTGCCACCGACGACCCTGCCGCCGACGACACCGGTCACGACGATCCCGACGACCACCACCGTGCCGCCGACGACGACCGTGCCGGCCTCGACCACGGCGACGACGCTGCCGACCACGACGATCACCACCCTCCCTCCGTCGACCACGACGACGCTCCCCGCATTGGCGGACCGGCGCATCAACATCCTGCTCCTGGGGGGTGACGCAGCACCCGATCGGAGTGGTGTCAGAACCGACACGATCATCCTCGTGTCGGTCGATCCCGTGACGGGCGACACGGCGATGCTCTCGGTGCCCCGCAACATGCGCCAGGTCCCGATCCCCGAGGACCACCCGGCGTACGACCTCTGGGACTGCCACTGCTATCCGAACAACATCAACGCGCTCTACCAGACGGGCCTGAACCAGCCCGAGGTGTTCGGCGGCGGACCGAACACGGGGGCGAACGCGATCATGACCATGCTCTCCCACCTCTACGGCATCGAGATCCACCACTACGCCTTCGTCGATCTCCTCGGCTTCGTCAGGGTCGTCGACGCCCTCGGCGGGCTCGACATCACGGTGACCGAATGGGTCCACGACGAGGAGTACATCCGCCCGGATCTCCGGGAGGTCGAGGTCTCCTACGTACCCGGCAGCACCTACCACATGAACGGCAACGAGGCGCTCGCCTACGCCCGCATCCGCCGGTACTCGAGCGACTACTACCGCATGGGACGCCAGCGATGCGTGCTCCAGGCCGCTGCGCAGCAGGCGAACCCGGTCAACCTGATCCGCAACCTCCCCGGGCTCGTCGACGCCCTCCAGGGGGCGTTGCTGACCGACATCCCGGTCGCCGAGTGGCCGTCGTTCATCGAGCTGGCCGCCTCGGCCGATGCAGCCAACGCGGTCACGGTGCGCTTCATGCCGTACGCGCCGGAGCTGAAGGGAACGGGACTCGACTACAACGCCGGATGGTCCGGCGGGAACCCCACGCCCAACGTGAGCCTGATCCGTTCGACCGTCCAGACGGTGATCTCGACGCCTGCGTCCGAAGCCGCCGCCGAGATCGGCGTCGATCCGCTCAGCGGCATCTGCGACACCGGCTGAGCGGCCGGCCTCGGATCCGGAGGGGGCTCACGAGAGCTCGTGCTCCCAGTCCCAGGTCTCGATC
>DATHYU010000038.1:0-7478 GCA_035458965.1 Acidimicrobiia bacterium
CGGAGCTGGTCACGCTCATCACCGGTGCGGACGCCATCGCGGAGGGCACCGAGGCGGGCCTGGTGTGGCTCGCATCGCGGCGCCCCGAGGCCGAGACCCAGGTGGTGCGCGGCGACCAACCCCTGTACCCCTACCTCGTCGGCGTCGAATGACCGGCCGCAGCCTCGCGTACCTGACCGACGTGTCGGTCGAGCGCGTCAAGGGGGTGGGCCCCAAGCTGGGCGGCAAGCTGAGCGACGCGGGGATCGGCAGCGTCACCGACCTCCTGATGCACGCGCCCCGCCGGTACATCGACCGCTCCCTCGTGACGGCGATCGCCGACGCCCCCGTCGGCCGGGAGGTCACGATCGTCGGGAGCGTGACGAAGACGACGTCGCGTCGTGTCCGGCGGGGCCTCGTCATCGTCGAGACCGTCGTCACCGACGGGGAGTCGTTCCTCTTCGTGACGTTCTTCAACCAGGGATGGCGGGAACGCCAGCTCCAGCCGGGAGTCGAGGTCGCCGTGTCGGGCAAGGCCGAGCGGTTCCGCGGGCGCCTCCAGATGAAGTCGCCGGCCATGGACGTCCTCTCGAAGGGGGAGCACCGCAAGACCGGCCGCATCGTGCCCGTCTACCCGACCGTCGCGGGGATCGCCTCGTGGCGACTCGAGGAGATGATCGCCAATGCGCTGCGACGAGCCCGGCTGGTCGAGACCGATGCCGGGCTCGTCGAGGAGCCCATCGCCGATCCGCTGCCCGAGGACCTCCTCGATCGGCTGGACCTCGTCGACCGGGATGCGGCTCTCGGCGGTCTGCACGCGCCCGCGAGCCCCGAGGAGGCCGAGGCGGCCCGGCAGCGCCTGGTCTTCGACGAGTTGTTCCGGCTCGAGGTCGCCCTGGCGCTGCGCAAGCGGCGACAGATCGACGAGGCCGAGGGGATCGCCCACGAGATCGGGACGGGCCTCGTCGAGGCATTCCTCGAGGGCCTCCCCTTCGAGCCGACCGGGGCCCAGCGCCGGGCGATCGACGACGTCCGGCGGGACATGGCGGTCCCCCATCCCATGCACCGGCTCCTCCAGGGCGACGTCGGATCCGGGAAGACGGTGGTCGCGATGGCCGCGCTCCTGGTGGGCGTCCAGGGCGGCTACCAGGGTGCCGTGATGGCACCGACCGAGGTCCTCGCCGAACAGCACTTCCTCAACCTCGAGCCCCTGGCCGCCATCCACGGGGTCCGCATGGCGCTGCTCACCGGCTCGTCGAAGGATCGGGCCGAGGCGCTCTCGGGGGTCGCGGACGGCACGATCGACATCGTCGTGGGCACCCATGCCCTCATCCAGGAGGGGGTCCACTTCCACCGGCTCGGGATCGCCGTCGTCGACGAGCAGCACCGCTTCGGCGTCCACCAGCGGGTGCAGCTGCGGGAGAAGGCCGGGGATCTCCAGCCCGACCTCCTGATCATGACCGCCACCCCGATCCCGCGCACCCTGTCGATGACGCTCTACGGGGACCTGGACGTCTCGGTGCTCGACGAGATGCCTGCCGAACGGCCCGAGGTGAGGACGGTCGCCGTGGCCCCGGGCGACGTCGAGCGCGTGTACGACACGATCCGCGAGCAGGCGGCCCTGGGCCGCCTCGCGTACGTCGTGTGCCCGCTCGTCGAGGACAGCGACAAGCTCGAGGCCGCGTCCGCCACCGCCGAGCACGTCCGGTTGTCGAAGGAGTTCCCGGACCTCGAGGTCGGCCTCCTGCACGGCCAGATGCGCCCCGACGACAAGCGCTCCGTCATGGCCCGGTTCCGCGACCGAGAGATCCAGGTCCTGGTCTGCACGACGGTCATCGAGGTCGGGATCGACGTGAAGGACTCGACGGTCATGGTGATCGAGGACGCCGATCGGTTCGGATTGAGCCAGCTGCATCAGCTCCGCGGGCGGCTCAGCCGGGGGGTCGGTCCCAACTGGTGCTTCCTCGTCGCCGACCCGCAGACCGACGACGGCAGGCAGCGCATCGCCGCCATGGTGGACAGCGACGACGGGTTCCGACTGGCCGAGGTCGATCTCGAGATCCGCGGCCAGGGAACCGTCTTCGGCGATCGCCAGGCCGGTGCCGCCGATCTCCGGCTCGCCGATCTCCTTCGTGATCTCGACACCCTCGTCACCGCCCGCCGGGAGGCCTTCGCCCTCGTCGCCGACGACCCGCGCCTCGACCGGCACGCCGAGCTCGCCGCAGAGATCCGAAGCCTGCTCGGCGACGACATCGCCTGGCTGTTCATCTCATGAGGATCATCGCCGGAGCCGCCAAGGGACGCCGCCTCGTCGGGCCGAAGGGATCGGGGACCCGTCCGATGATGGACCGTGCCAAGGAGGCGATCTTCTCGTCGCTCGGCCCCAGGGTCGTCGACGCCACCGTGCTGGACCTCTACGCCGGGTCGGGCAGCCTCGGCCTCGAGGCCCTCAGTCGCGGGGCGGCGGACGCCGTGTTCGTCGAGCGGAGCCGCATCGCCCTCGAGGCGTTGCGCACCAACGTCACGGCGGTGGATCTGGGCGGCAGCGTCGTGGCCCGCGACGTGGAGGTGTTCCTGGCGGACAGCACGGACACGTTCGACATGGCGTTCGTTGATCCTCCGTACGCGCTGGCGCTACCGTCGGTGGCGAACGTGCTCGGCCTGCTCGCTCCGCGGCTCGCCGAGGGCGCGGTGGTGATCCTCCATCGCCGTGCCGGTGGGGCCCCGCCCGACCTCCCCACCGGTCTCGTCGAGGTCGATCGCCGCCGATACGGAGACGCCGAGATCACACGGATCGAGAAGGAGGCGGCGTGACCACCGCCCTGGTACCCGGAAGCTTCGACCCACCGACGAACGGGCACATCGACGTCGTCGCCCGCGTCTCGCCCCTCTTCGAACGGACGGTGGTCGCCGTGGTCGGCAATCCGTCGAAGACGCCACTCTTCACGTCCGACGAGCGGGTCGAGCTGCTGCGCATCACGCTGAGCCCGTACGAGAACGTCGAGATCGCCTCGTTCGACGGGCTGCTGGTGGACTTCGCGACGGAGGTCGGCGCCGACGTGATCGTGAAGGGCCTTCGGGCGATGACGGACTTCGACTACGAGCTCCAGCTCGCCCAGATGAACCGGCACCTGTCGGGGATCGTGACCATGTTCGTGGCGACCAAACCGGCGCTCGGCTACCTGTCGTCGTCGCTCGTCAAGGAGGTCCGGTCGTACGGAGGCGACATCGACGCACTCGTGCCACCCGAGGTGGCGGCGGCGTTCAAGGAGAAGTTCGACCAATGACCGATGAACGTGACCCTGTCGAGATCGATGCCGAGATCGACGAGGCCATCGCCGACGCCCTCGCCGTCAACGCCCCCGACGAGCTTCCCGTCCCGCCCCGGGTGGGGGAGCTCCAAGAGATCGTCGACGAGTTGATCCTCGCCGTGGAGGGCGCCAGGACGGTCCCGCTGTCGGGCAACGTGATGCTCGACCGCGAAGAGCTGCTGCGGCTCCTCTACCGGCTCCGCGACGAGCTTCCCGACGAGCTGCGGGCGGCCCGCTGGATGGTTCGGGAGCGGGAGAGCTTCGTCGCCCGGACGAACGACAAGGCGCGCGAGATGCTCGAACGGGCGCGTGAGCGCTCGACGGAGCTCATCTCGGAGTCGTACATCGTCAAGGAGGCCGTCGAGGAGGCGAACACCCTCGTCCGCCGCGCCGAGTCCGACGCGACCCGCATCCGCCTCGAAGCCGAGGACTACTCCGAGCGGGCCTTCGAGGAGACGGAGGGCGTCCTCGCCGACCTGCTCGGCCAGGTCCGCCACGCCCGTGCCGAGCTCCACCAGGTCCGGCCCCGCGAGGAGTCTCCCGACCCGGGGCTGGCGGGGGTCTGAGCGCCTTCGGGCGCAGCCGACAGCAGACAGCCGACAGCCATCGCGCGCCGGTACGATTTCGCCCATGTCCCGGGGTCCCGATTCGCCGTTTCGGTTCGCCGTGTCCGATCTCCTCGCCGAGACCGGGCGGCGCCGCCTGGAACGCATCGACGCGCCGGTGGCGTGGTCGCTGGAGATGTCGGCCCCGGCACCCGGGGGCCTGCTCTCGGCCGAGGCGGCGCTCGAGAGTGCGCATGGCGGGATCTTCGTGCGGGCGACGGCTTCGGTGCCCTACCGCAGCACGTGCCACCGCTGCCTCACCGAGTGGGATCACGAGGAGACCATCCGGGTGTCCGAACTGGTCGGCGAGGGCGCCGACTACGAGCTCGACGGCGACGCCCTCGACCTCGAACCGGTGCTGCGCGATGCCCTCCTCGGGGCGCTCCCCGACAGCCCGACGTGCCGCGACGACTGCCGCGGACTTTGCGCGGTGTGCGGAGCCGACTTGAATACAGATGTCTGTCCGGGGCACGACGAGGAACCGGACGGCCCCTTCGCGGTTCTCCGCGATCTGCTAGAACCCTGACACCACCTGCAGGAGAAACGCGTCATGGCGGTTCCGAAGAAGAAGATGTCCCGGTCCCGGACCCGGCGGCGCAAGGCGACCTGGCGTGTGGCGAAGCCGCACACCGTGCCGTGCCCCCAGTGCTCGGCCGCCAAGCTCCCGCACCGGGCGTGCCCCGAGTGCGGCACCTACAAGGGCCGGGAGATCCTGACCGAATCCTGAGGGAGGCTCATCGAGCGATGACCGGTCCGATGATCGACGCCCCATCGCTCGCCCTTCGTTCGGAGCGTCCCCCGTGGCACGCATAGCCCTCGACGCCATGGGCGGCGACCACGCGCCGCTCGAGACCGTGCTGGGCGCCCTCGACGCCGCGGCGCGCGGTGTCGACGTCGTGCTCGTCGGCGACCGGGTCGCGCTCCAGGCCGTGCTCGACGACCAGGGCGGCGACCTCCCCATCGTCGATGCCCCCGACGTCATCGGCATGGACGAGGACCCGGCGACGGCGATTCGAGAGAAGAAGGGCGCCTCCGTCACGGTTGCCGCCCGGCTCGTCGCCGAGGGGGAGGCGGCCGGCATGGTGTCGGCCGGCTCGACGGGCGCAGCCCTGGCGGCGGCGGCCATCGTGATCGGCCGGATCCGCGGGGTCGCGCGGCCCGCCATCGCCACCATCTTCCCGATCGGCGACGGCACCGTGCTCCTCGACGCAGGGGCGAACATCGAGGTGAAGCCCGAGCACCTCTTCCAGTTCGGGCTCATGGGCTCGGTGGTCGCCGAGGTCTATCTCGACATCGCCGAGCCGACCGTCGGGCTGCTCAACATCGGCGAGGAGGCGAGCAAGGGTCGCGAGCTCGAGAGGGCGGCGCACGCCCAGCTCGCCGCCTCCGGCATCCGTTTCGTCGGCAATGTCGAGGGGCGCGACGTGGGGCGGGGCGTCGCCGACGTCTTCGTGACGGACGGGTTCACCGGCAACGTGCTCCTCAAGACGGCCGAGGGCATCGCGCGGCTCGTCAGCCGCCTGGTCCTCGAGTCCGTCGCCACGGACGAGGACGAGGCCGTTCAGCAGGCCGCCCAGCTCATCCTTCCGAAGCTCTTGGGCCTTCGTGAGCGCCTCGATCCTGAGGCCTACGGCGGCGCCCATCTCGTCGGATCACGCGGCACCGTGGTGATCGCGCACGGCTCGTCTTCGCGGGTGGCGATCGCGAACGCGCTGAGCCTCGCCGCCGAGGGCGCCGACCGCGGGCTCGTCCAGCGCATCGAGGCGGCGATTCGTGGGTGATCCGACGGCGCTCGAGGCGTCGCTCGGCCACCGCTTCACCGACCCGCTCCTGCTCCATCGAGCCCTCGTCCACCGGTCCTACAGCGCCGAGGTCGAAGGCGAGGAGCCCAACGAGCGCCTCGAGTTCCTCGGCGACGCGGTGCTCGGGCTGATCGTCGCCGACGCCCTCTACGACGGATGGAACCTCCCCGAGGGACAGATGGCCAAGGTGCGCGCCGCCGTCGTCAACGAGACCTCGCTGGCAGCCGTGGCGACGGCGATCGGGCTCGGGAGCGAACTGCTGCTGGGCCGCGGCGAGGAGGCGACCGGAGGGCGGACGAAGCCCTCGATCCTGGCCGACGCGATGGAGGCCGTGCTCGGCGCCGTGTATCTCGACGCCGGGCTCGACGCGGCGCTGCGGGTGGTCCTGGAGCACTGGGGCGACCTGATCACCGAGCGCGCCGCGGCACCAGGGCGGCGCGACTACAAGACGCGGCTCCAGGAGATCCTGGCCACCCGGGGGCTCGTGCCCTCCTACGAGGTCGAGGGGTCGGGCCCCGACCATGCCCGCCTGTTCGAGGCCACGGTGCGTGCCGACGGCGACGTCATCGGCCGGGGCTCGGGGACCTCGAAGAAGCGGGCCGAGCAGGAGGCGGCGGAGGAGGCCCTGGCCGCCCTCGACGATGCCTGAGCTCCCGGAGGTCGAGGCCACGCGGCGCCACCTCGAGCCCGTCCTGGCCGGGGCCACGATCGAGCGGTTCGACGTGCGGCGCGATCGCATGCTGCGGCGACAGCCCCGTCCGGCGGACGCCGCCGACCGCGCCCGAGGCCGGCGGGTCACGGAGGTGGGCCGGCACGGCAAGTTCCTCATGATCGAGCTCTCGGGCGACCTCACGTGGGTGATGCACCTCGGGATGTCCGGCCGGGTCTCCGTCGCAGCGCCGGGGGAGCCCGAGGCGCCGCACACGAACGTCGTCGTCCATCTCGGGAGCGACATCGAGGTCCGCCTCGTCGACCCGCGTACCTTCGGCTTCGTGAGCGTGCTGACCCCCGACGAACTGGACGCCAGCCCCTTGCGCGAGCTGGGCCCCGACGCCCTGACCGACCTGCCGAGGAGCCGGCGCCTCTCCGCCGCCATGGCCGGCCGAAGCGTCCCCCTCAAGCCGCTCCTCCTCGACCAGCGTTTCCTGGCCGGCATCGGCAACATCTACGCAGACGAGATCCTCCATCGTTGCCGGCTCCATCCCGCCCGGCCCGCCGGGTCGCTCGATCGCGACGAGGTCCTGCGCCTCCGCGCCGCCGTTCGTCCGGTGCTCGAGGACGGCCTGGAGCACGGCGGCACGAGCCTGGACGATCTCGCCTACCTGCTGCCGGACGGGCGCGCCGGCGAGTACCTCCACCTGCTGCGGGTCTATGGCCGCGAGGACGAGCCGTGCCGCCGGTGCCGGACGCCCATCGAGCGCCGCGTGTTCCGCCAGCGGTCCACCTTCTTCTGCCCGACGTGCCAGCCGGAGTCGCCATGACCCGGGCGATCGCCGCGCTCGTGGCGTTCTCGGTGCTCGCCTCCACGGCATGTGGGGGTGCCGAGGGAGCCCCCACGACGAGCTCGACGCCGTCCATCGAGGATCGGCGGAGGCTCATCGCCGCGGAGTACGCCGAGTCGGCCGAGCGGGCCTTCGCAGACACGCGGTTCGAGGAGCTCGGGCCCGAGGGGATCATGGACCTCGTGCTCGACGCCTGTGATCGTCTCGCTGCGGCGAGCCCCGACGCGGCCGTCGCCGGCGCCATCGCCGCGCTCGGCGTCGACGTCGCGGGCGAGGTCG
>DATHYU010000039.1:0-3624 GCA_035458965.1 Acidimicrobiia bacterium
GGACGCGTTCGGGGATGTCGAGGGGCTCGTCGATCTGCGGTCTCACGATGACCGGATCGTCGGGATCGAAGATCACCGGTTCCGGCTCCGGAACCTCGAGGTACGTCGCGATGTCGAAGGGGACGCCGTCGAGGGTCGGGATCACGAAGTTGCCCCGCGGCGTCGGATCGAAGGGGATCCACCCCTGGGCAGGCATCCAGAGCTCGACCCACGCGTGGGCGTTGCGGTCCCGGATGACGACCCGCCCGTCGTCGAGGGTGGTGCCCGGCGTGAAGCCGAGGACGACGCGACTCGGGATCCCCACCTGGCGGGCCATCACCGCCATCGCCGTGGAGAACTGCTCGCAATATCCGAGGTGGTAGTTGGGTGAGTCCTCCTCGAGCAGCCATGCGGCCAGGCTGGTCGCCGTGTGTCCGGGATCGATGCTGTCGCTGTAGCGGAAGTTCCCGGGTGTCGTGAAGTACGCCTCGAGCGCCAGGCCCTTCTCGAAGTCGGTTTCGAGGCCCGCAACGCGATCGGTGGCGAGGTTGGCGACGTCGTCGAGGTCGTCGTCCTCGGGAAGCGCCAGGTACCGCTCGGGGTCGGAGAGCTCATGGAGCACGGGAGGCTCTGTGGCCGGTGGCGCCTCGTACTCGCCGTTCTCGACGGCTCCTCCGAAGGCCGCCGAGAGGGAGCCATCGGCGCGGCGGCTGAGCACGTCGAGGTCGGGTTGAGGGATCTCCGACAGGACGGAGTACGTCATCCCCCGGTAGGTGAGGGCGTCGAAGCGGAGCGAACCGTCGTCGGTCTTCACCCGGTATCCCTTGTCGACGGCCGTGTTCGGAGCGGAGAGGTCGCGGGTCGCGTAGACGGACGGCAGCCATTCCGATTGGAGGGCGAGGACCGTGATGTGCTGGGCCACCGTCTTCGACGGCCCGCGGAAGGCCTGTGCCGGGTCCTCGAAGTACTCGATGTCCTCGTTCTCGACGATCTCGGGATCGCCGGCCGTCCACTGCTCTCCCGAGAACGTGTCGAGCGTGAGCAGCCTCCAGTACAACTCGTCGAGGGCGACGCCCGACTCGGAGCCGAGGCCTTCGGAGGTCTCCACCTCGGCCACGAAGATCGGGACGTTCGTCTGTGAGACGAGTCCCTGTTGGATCCCGACGAAGGGGTTGTAGGCGACGCTCCCGTAGTACTCGCCACCGAGGCCCGACTGGGCCCGCCAGGCCAGGACGCCGCTGCGGGGCACGAGGCCGGCGAGGAAGTTCGTCGAAAGCACGGCGATCCCGAGGGTGGCGATGAGGGTGACGACGGCCAGCGAGGGGAGGGATCGGGTGAGCGCCAGGTGCGTGACGCCGGAGGTGAGCATCCCGGTGCCTTCGCGTCGTTTGTCGTAGGCGACCGCCAGAAGGGACACCCCGACGATCACGAGGAACGCGAACGTCCAGCCTCCACTGGGGCGGCGATCCATCGTGGCGAACTGGAGGTAGACGACGAGGGGGGCGAGGACCGCCACGTAGGGCCGGCCGCGCATCAGGCCCCACGACAGCAGGAATCCGAGGACCCAGTAGAGGAGGGCCAGGATCGCCACGATGCCGGCGAGGGGGATCACCGGCGCGACGCCGGTGCGGATGACGGCCCGGGCGAACTCGAGCTCGGCACGCAGCTCGCCGAACGACGATCCCGTCGGGAAGACGATCCAGGTGGTCTGTGGGACCACGATGCGGACGGTCACGAGGAACATGGTGACGACGTTGAGGACGACGAC
The DNA here is from genome assembly GCA_035458965.1 of Acidimicrobiia bacterium. Classification (GTDB taxonomy): domain Bacteria; phylum Actinomycetota; class Acidimicrobiia; order Spongiisociales; family UBA11373; genus DATHYU01. Next base: position 1,748 of record DATHYU010000039.1, read on the forward strand.
CGTGGTCGTCCGGAGGCGGTAGGCGAGGCCGCCCCAGGTGAGGGCCGCTCCGAGGATCGCCGCGGCGAGGAGCACCAGTTCCCAGGGCAGGCCCTCGACCGATGATCGCAGCAGTCGATCGTGGGCTCGTGCGAGCGTGAAGAGGATGGCCGAGGTGCCGGCTATCCAAGTGAGGCGGTAGCCCATGACAACTCCATGGCGGTTCTCCAGGCGGGAGCCCACTGCGACTCCGGTCCGGCCGATACGGTGACGGCCCCTGCCCGCTGGAACATGACCAGGATATCGCCGGGAACGTCGGTTGTGGCCATCACGATCGTGCGGGCGAAGTCCTTGGCGAGCAGGCGGTAGGCGGCGAGGGCGCCTTCGTCGGGGTCGCCGGTCACCATGACGAGGGCTCCGCCGCCGACTCCCTGCCGGCGGAGACGCGAGACGGTCTGGCGGAGGTCGAGCCCGGTCTGGGGCTGCACGGTGGCGAGGACCTCCATCGCCTGGCGGTACCGGTTGGCCGATCGCAGGCCGGGCGCCCGCTCGGAGGTCCAGAGCTCGGGGCTGAAGCCGCCCTCGTAGAGGTGGGAGACGGCCGACGCCGCGCCGCGCACGGCGTGCTCGAAGTGCTCTCCGTCGTCGAAGCGCTCGGCTCGCTGGTCGAGCAGCACGAGGGCGCGGGCCTGCCACGGCACCTCGAGCTGCTTGATCATGAGGTCGTCCCGTTTTGCGGACGACGGCCAGTGGACCTTGCGGAGGTCGTCGCCCTGCTGGTACTCGCGGAGGGTGAAGAAGTCCTCGCCACCGTGAGGGCTGAAGGTCGGCTTGGTCGACTGCACCGTCGGGTCCAGACCGCGCACCGCGGGGAAGCCCGCGAGGCGCTCGACGCGCGGGTAGACCATGAGCCGGTCCACGCCGCCGGCGTGGGAGCGGCGCTCCGACAACGAGAAGGGGTCGACGACCACGACCTCTGCCGGTCCCACCTGGTAGACGCCCCGGCTGCGACAGAGCACCTCGTAGCGGGCGACGAGCGGCTGTCCGGGGGACGTCGTGGCCGCGGCGAAGCGCGCCACACCGAGCCCGTGGACGACGTCCTCCAGTGAGAGGTTGCGGATCCGGCGCGACGCGATGACGTCCACCTCGACGGTCACCTCGTTGCCCTCGTGGACCTGGTGGGGGTAGAGACGCCGCGACACCTCCATGCGCGGCGTGACGACCCGCACGAAGAACAGTCCGATGGCGAGGGCCGCCACGAGGAACGTGGCGGTGGCGAGGAGCTCGAGCTCGCCGAAGGCGATCCAGAGGACCAGCAGGGCGGCGGCGACACCGAGTCCCGCCCAGCCCCGGGTCGTCGGCATCAGGCCTTGACCCCGCTCCCCGGCACGGGCACGCCGAGAGCGATGCCGTCGACGATGTCCTCGAGGACCGATCCGCGCATCTGGGCCTCGGGCCGGAGGATCAGACGGTGGGTGAGCACGGGCCGCAGCATCGACTTGACGTCGTCGGGCGTCACGTAGTGGCGCCCCTCGATCGCGGCGTTCGTGCGCGCCGCCCGCTGCAGGAAGAGCGTGGCGCGCGGGGAGGCGCCGAGGAGGAGATCCGGATCGTCGCGGGTCGCTTCGACCACGTCGACGAGGTACTCGCGCACGGGGTCGGACACGTAGATGCGGCGGGCGATCTCGATCATGCGGAGGACGTCCTCGCCGCTCACGACCGCCTGCAGGTCGGAGTACGTGGAGCCCATCCCGTGGGCTTCGAGCATCTCGAGCTCCTTCACCCGTGCCGGGTACCCCATGATCACGCGCATCATGAAGCGGTCCAGCTGGGCCTCGGGCAGGGGATAGGTGCCCTCGTGCTCGATCGGGTTCTGCGTGGCCACGACCATGAACGGC
>DATHYU010000040.1:0-2203 GCA_035458965.1 Acidimicrobiia bacterium
GGGCCTCCGAAGGGTGTGATGCTGTCGGCGGCGAACGTGGCGGCGGCTTCTGCGATGCTCGGCTCGGGCGCCGGCGGGCTCGTCTCCCCGCCTCCCGGTCCGTACGACCTCACCGTCTCCTACCTGCCGCTGTGCCATGTCTACGAGAAGGCCCTCAACGTGTGGCTCGGCGTTTCCAGGGGACACGTGGTGCACTTCGGCGAGGCCCTCGACACGCTCACGCAGGACATGCGTGACGTCCAGCCGACGATCTTCCCGTCGGTTCCCCGGATCTGGGAGCGGCTGCAGGCCGCCGCGGAGGTCCGGCTCGCCTCGGCCTCGCGTCTGAAGCGGGCGAATGCCGCCGTCTGGCTCAGTGCGGCGAGGCGCATCGGGCGCACGTTCGTCCGCAACGGCGGCAAGCACACGGTGGGCTCCCGCACCTTGTTGTTCCTCGGCAACGTCTTCTTCTTTCGCGCCCTCAAGGAGCGGCTCGGGATGCGGCGCCTCCGCCACGGCATCACCGCGGCGGCGCCGATCGCCCCCGAGATCATCGAGTTCTTCCTCGGCATCGGCGTTCCGCTCTACGAGGCATACGGGATGTCGGAGAACTCGGCGGTCGCCACGTCGAACCTCCCCGGCCACACGCGCCTCGGGACGGTCGGCAAGACCTACGCGGGGGTGGAGTTGAAGCTCGACGAGGAGACGGGTGAGATCCTCGTCCGGCACCCGGCCGTCTTCGTCGGATATTGGAGGAACGAGGACGCGACCCGATCCACGATCGACGAGGATGGCTGGCTCCACACCGGCGACGTGGGCGAGTGGGAGGACGGGTACCTCAGGATCGTCGACCGGCTGTCGGACATCATCATCACGTCGGGCGGCAAGAACATCTCGCCGTCGGAGATCGAGAACAGCCTGAAGACGTCGCCCTTCATCAAGGAGGCGATCGTCATCGGTGACGGGCGCAAGTACCTGACCGCGCTGATCGGCATCGAGTTCGACATCGTCAGCGAATGGGCCCAGCGAAAGAAGATCCCCCACACGACCTACCGCGACCTCTCGGAGAAGCCCGAGGTCGTGGCGACGGTCCAGAAGATCGTGGATCAGACGAACGCCAAATTCTCGCGGGTCGAGGGGATCAAGTACTTCCGGCTCTTCACGAAGGAGCTCGACCACGAGGAGGGCGAGCTCACGGCCACCCAGAAGGTGAAGCGCTCGGTGATCGAGAAGCGGTTCGGCGATCTGATCGAGTCCATGTACTGATGCGGGCGGTCCGATGACCCAGTTCGTCCAGGCCCTCATCAACGGCGTGGCGCTTGCCGCCGTGTACGCCCTGATCGCGCTCGGCTTCGTCGTCATCTACAAGTCGATGCAGGTCCTCAACTTCGCCCAACCGGGCCTCCTCCTGCTCGGCGTGTACTGGGTCATCTACTTCGCGACCGTCTGGAATTGGCCCTTCTGGGTCGCCGTGCTGACCGCGGTGGGGTTGTCGGCGCTGACCGGTGTCCTCCTCGAACGCGTCTTCCTGCGACCGATGATCGGCAAGCCGGTGTTCGCCGTGGCGATCATGACGATCGGGCTCGACGTCGTCCTGCGCGTCATCGCCACCGACCTCCTGGGCCTCAACGTGCGGTCGGTCGGCGATCCCTGGGGGCTCCAGATCGTGGGGTGCGGGATCGGTGAGTTCGGCTGCACCACCTTCGGCGGCTTCATCGTCACGCAGAAGCAGTTGGCCGGGGTCATCACCGCCGTCGTGGCCTTCGGCGCCCTCGTCGCCTTCTTCAAGTACACGCGCATGGGCCTGGCCATGCGGGCCACGGCCTTCGACCAGGAAGTCGCCCTCACCCAGGGCATCTCCGTCGCGGCCGTGTTCGCGTTCTCCTGGGCGATCGCGGCGGTGTTCGCCATGGCGGGCGGCGTGTTCCTCGGCGCCGGGATCGGCGTCGACCGCGCCGTGGCGGTCCAGGCGCTCAAGGCGCTCCCCGTCGTCGTGGTCGGGGGCCTCGACTCGGTGGCGGGAGCCGTGGTGGGCGCGCTCATCATCGGGATCGCCGAGCAGTTGGCTTCCACGTACCAGTTCCAGTACTTCTCGTTCCTCGGCCAGGGTTTCGCCCAGGTCGTGCCGTATCTGGTGATGTTTCTCGTCCTGCTCGTCCGGCCGTATGGCCTCTTCGGGACGAAGGAGGTGGAGCGGGTATGAGGTTCCGGCCGGGCCTCGTCG
>DATHYU010000041.1:0-3771 GCA_035458965.1 Acidimicrobiia bacterium
GCGATGCCTCCGTCGCAGTCGCCTGGACGGACGCCGGCGCCGTGGTGACCGTCGACGTCCCGTCGGCCATCACGGAGTTCCACCTGTTCACGAGCACCGCCGTGCCGGGAGCCGAGCCCATCGAGTCGCGACCTGCATCGCTCACCGGCGCGCCGCTCGGATTCGGTGCTCGCGGGCTGCTGCACTGGTCGAGTCTCACGCCCCGGACGATCGAGGTGCTCGAAGTTCCGCCCTTCGGCCTCGACGACCCGGCCAGGGTGGGGACCATCACCGCGAGCCGAAGCGGCAGCTCGGTGCGATTCGTGCTTCCGACACCGGGCGACGTCGAGCCGGGCTCTCCCCTCCTCCTGCGCATCGAGCCGTCTTCCATCGGGTCCTTCCCGCTGCCGCTGTTGCCGGCCGGCGGGCCCGCCGAGATCATGGCCGGCGTCATCACGTTGATCGACGTCACCGACCCCGTCGGTGACGACGCAGGCCCCGGACGGTGGATCTACCCCCAGGACCGGATCTTCACCCCGGGCTCGTTCGACCTGACCCGCTTCCGCGCCGGCGTCGCCGGCGACGAGCTCGTCCTCCAGGTCGGCATCGCCGCCGACATCGGCGACCCCTTCGATGCGCCGAGCGGCGTCTCGCTGCAGGTGTTCGACATCGCCATCGACGTCGACCCGGCGTCCGGCACCGGCCACAGGACGTTCCCCGAAGGACGCAACGTCGCGCTGGCGGCCGAGAACGGCTTCGAGGCCCTGATCACCGTCGACCGGGACGGGGCCCGCCTGACCACCGTCGCCGCCGACGGCGATCTCCGGCCCTCCGACGTGCCGGTGACGCTGCGGGTGGACCCCCGGCTCGGCACCGTCACCGTGCGCGTGCCGATCGCCGAGGTGGGCGGGACCGATCCTGGGGATTGGGGCTTCGCCGCAACGGTCGCATCGTCGGACCCGGGCGAGCCCACGGGCATCCGTCGGGTCGGCCCGCGCGCCCGGCAATGGGTCGGCGGAGGAGCGGCTCCCGATGCCAGCCATCCGATGGTGTACGACCTGCTGTGGCCGCAGGCCTTCGTCCAGGAGACCGGGCTCGCCGACTACCGCCCGGCGGAGAGCACCGGCAACCTGGGACCCGACGACTTCGGGAGCGTCCCCCTCGTCACGCGCTAGCCCGCCGAGATGGCGACGCCGCCGCCGCGGCCCGACACCCGGACGGTCAACGTCGGGGCATCCGGCTCGAGGGTGTCGGCGTCCGGCAGGTCCGTCGCCACGTCGCCACCCGACAGCGTCGAGTCGACCTCGACGCGCCAGGTCGGAGGAACGGTCAACGCCACGCCACCGAGAGCGACGTCCACGTCCATGTGCGCACCGGCCGAATCGAGCGTCGCGCCGCTGAGGTCGAGGGCCACGCCGCCGCAGACCACCTTGACGCCGACCGACCGCAGCGACGTCGCCGTGCTCGCCACCTGGGCGCCCCCGAGGATCCCCGCCAACCGGAACTCGTCGTCGTCGGGCCTGGTCTCGCCCACGAAGCGGCGGCTGAGCTCCGTGGAGAGGAGGTGGGTCCCGAAGGAGACGGCGGCGATGACGAACAGAGTGCGGAAGAGGCGCTTCATGCGGCCCAGCCTACGCCGAGCGGGGCGGCGCCACGCGAACGCGCACGCCGGGCGACCAGTGAACCGTCGGAGATCCGGCCGGGCTCGGGAGCCCCGCCGCCTCGATCAGGTCCTGGCGGAGCTCCGTGACCTCGGCCCGGTGCAGGGGCCATCGGGGATGATCGACGGGAGCCCAGAGCAGCCGGCCCCCGAACCGGCTGTAGAGACCCCAGGCAGCCGTGAAGAAGTGCTCGAGATGACTGACGGCGGGATCGGGGATCCGTTCGCCGATCTCGACCTCGACGACGCTGCCGGCACCGACCGGGGCCGGCCACCGGCGCCGGCCCTCGTAGCGGATCCGGGTGCCGCGACGCTCGATCCGCATGGGTCCCCAGCAATACGGCAGGCGGTAGGTCGTGCGCGCCACGAGCGCCGGCACGAGCCGGTCGACGTCGAGGCTGAAGAACCAGATCCCCCGGCGCCCGGAGCGATCGACGACATAGGTGCGCACGTTCGTCTCGGGGAACGAGGAGAGGTGGGGCACGACCGGCAGCCCGGCGAAGCGGATGCGATCCATCCAGAAAGGGATCAAGCCGACCCACGCCGACCCCTCGGCGACGTCGGCCCGGAGGCCGTCGGGCAGGAGTCGATCCACCTCGGCCGGGTCGTACGGCCAGTGGAGGTACGCCAGCTCGTGCCACCCCATGTGCATGACCGGCCGATCCACCCGCACCGGCGGATCGGGAGAGAGGCCCACGGTCAGACGTCCTTCCACGACGCGTCGATCCGATCGACGATCTCTATGCGCTTGGGCACCTCGTGGGGAGCGAGCCGCGAGCGCACGGCATCGAGCACCTCGGCCGGATCGACGTGCTCGGCCACGATGCGGGCGACGACGGCGGTACCCCACTCCGGGTCGGGCTCGCCCGTCACCTGCGCCGCCGCGACGCCCGGCACGCCGGCCAGCGCCGCCTCGACGACCGCCGGGTGCACGTTCTCGCCGCCGGTGACGATCACGCGATCGGCGCGGCCGAGGACGCGGAGGCGGCCGGCGGCGTCCAAGGCGCCGAGATCCCCCGTGCGGAGCCACCCGTCGGGCTCCCGGGCGGTGCCGTCGATGTCTCCGGGCGAGACCATCGGTCCCCGGACCTCGACGATCCCCTCGGCGGCAGGGCGGCCGTCGGCATCGACGGTTCGGACCTCGACGCCGACCAGCGGCCGACCAGCCGTGCCCGGCGGACCGGGATCTGCCGGGTCCTCCGTGCACACCTGCGAGGCGGTCTCGGTCATCCCGTAGGTCTGGACCGCCGGGATCCCCCTGGTTCGGGCGGCCACGAGCAGATCGGCATCGGCGGGGCCCCCACCGACGAGGACGGCGCGCGGGCCGGCGAACGGACGCTGGGCGTCCGCCACGACGCGCCGCAGCATCGTCGGGACCAGCGACGCCAGCGTCACCCCGCCGTCGAGGGCATCGGCGACGGCGGCTGCGTCGAAGGCCTCGTGGAGGACCACGCAACCGCCCACCCTGGCCTGGCGCCAGAGAATCGACAGGCCGCCGACGTGACCGAGGGGCAGCACGCAGAGCCACCGGTCCGACGCCGACGATCCGAGCCGTTCGGCCGAGGCCCACGCCGACGCCTCGATCTGCCGGCCGGTGAGGATCACCCCCTGGCGTGCGCCGTTCGACCCCGAGGTGAAGACGACGTACCGGGCGCCGCCGTCCGGCGGCCCCTCCCGGGGAGCCCGGTTCGTGGCAGACGGCGACGAGAGCAGCCTGTCGACGTCCGGCCCGTCCCCGCCACCCCACAGCCCCGTCGCGCCGGAAAGGCGGGTGAGGCGCATGGCCTCGGCGGCGGAGAGGCCGGGTGGGAGCATCACCGCCATGGCGCCCGAACGGGGGATGCCCCAGACGGCGGCCACCGTGCCGGGCGTGTTGAGGCCCCAGAGGGCGACGGCCCCACCCGGGCCGATCCCCGACGCCGCGACCACCCCGGCGACGGCGTCGGCGGCGCGGTCGAGGGCCCCATACGGGATCTCGGCGTCGCCGGCGACGATGGCCGGGGCATCGGGCGTCTCTGCGGCGGCACGGCGGAGCCAGTCCACGGGGCACCTTCGGGTGGGATCGAGGTGCTCGGTACAGTATCGGCGTCCGGCGGCGAGCCGGCCTGCGCAGCCCGCACGGCTGCCGACAT
>DATHYU010000042.1:0-8491 GCA_035458965.1 Acidimicrobiia bacterium
GGAGAGCTCGACCGGGATTCCGAGCTGTTCGAGCATCATGATCGTGCGGCGCCGGTACTCCTGTGCGACATCCAGGGGTGTGAGATCGAAATACCCGCCCCGATCGAGCCCCTGCGGCTCGGGGCCGCTGTCCTGGAAGTAGAAGTACTCGACCTCGGGGCCCACGTAGAAGGTGAACCCCAGGTCGGCGGCCCGCTGCAGGTTGCGCTGGAGGACGGTGCGCGGGTCCCCGTCGAACGGCTCGCCGTCGGGGGTCGTGATGTTGCAGAACATCCGCGCGACGGCGTTGGCCTCTCCTCGCCATGGAAGGATCTGGAACGACGTCGGATCCGGCTTCGCCAGCATGTCGGCTTCCTGGATGCGGCTGAAACCGTCGATCGCCGAGCCGTCGAACTGCATGCCTTCCTCGAAGGCGACCTCGAGCTCCGCCGGTGTGATGGCGAACGACTTCAGAAATCCGAGGACGTCGGTGAACCAGAGCCGGATGAATCGGATCCCGCGTTCCTCGACCGTCCGCAGGACGTACTGTTCCTGTCTCTCCATGGCGCCATGGTACGGCGGGCGCCGCAAGCGAGCGCCGTACGGCTGCTCAGCCGACGGAGACCAGGGTGATCTCGAACGTCAGCGCCTGGCCGGCGAGCTCGTGGTTGAGGTCGACGGTCACGATCCCGTCGTCGATCTTGAGGATCCTCAGGATCGACCCATCGGAGGCCTGGAGCCGGTCGCCGACCTCGGCGCCTTCGGGGAGCTCGCCACTGGCCACCTCGAACACGGCCTCCTCGAGATAGGGCCCGTAGGCGTCCTCGGCCGGGATCCGCACCGTCACCGTCTCCCCGATCGACATGCCCGTGACGGCGTTGTCGAAGCCGGCGATGACCTGGCCCGATCCCACGGTGAACTCGAGGGGTGGCCGGCCGATCGACGAGTCGAACTGTGAGCCGTCGTCGAGGGTTCCGGTGTAGTGGACGGCGACGAGGTCGCCTGCGTCGGCTGTCACATCCGCTCCTTCTGCGATCGTGGGATTCGTGACCGCCACGGTCGTTGCGGTGGATTCGTCCGTGCCACCGCAGGCGGCGGTGACCGCGGCGAGGGCCAGGACGGCGATCGATCGGCGCATGGGGGGATCCTGGCAGGCCCGTGTCGTTACTCGCGGCCGATCACCTCGGTGTTCGTGTAGGCGAGGAAGGCGGATGGGTCGTGTGCCCACGTTCCCCATGCCTCGGCGATCTCGATCAGGTCGCGCTCTGTGGCATGTCCCCCGGCGACGGCCTGCCGGGCGAAGGCCGACTCCACGGCGCGGCGCCGCCATCCGTCGCCCCAGAACGAGCGTCCCGGTGGATCGGCGTACCAGACCGCCGACGCCGACACCGAGAGATCCCCGAGACCCGCCTCCCGGAACCATGCCGGCAGCCGCCGTCCGGCGTCGGGCTCGCCGCCGTTGGCCCGGGCGACCCGGTGGTAGAGATCGAGCCATCGATCGAGCAGGGGCGATGCCGGCGACCAGATCATCGAGGCGTAGTCGACGTCTCGCGCGGCGACGACCCCGCCCCGTCGCACGACCCGCCGCATCTCGGTGAGCGCCGCCACCGGGTCGCTGAGGTGCTGGAGCACCTGGTGCGCGTGAACGACGTCGAAGGAGGCGTCCTCGAAGGGGAGCGCATGGACGTCGGCGGCCTCGAAGCGGGCGCCAGGCACGCTGCGGCGGGCCCGCGCCACGATGCCCGGGTCGACGTCGATGCCGATGGTCGTGCCGGGTGCGGTGCGTTCGGCGAGCCCGGCGGTGATGGACCCCGGCCCGCATCCGACGTCGAGCACGTCCAATCCGGGTTGGAGTAGGGCGAGCAGATAGGCGGCGCTGGTCTCGACGGTGCGGTCGGCGTGCATCGCGAGAACCGATTCGTGATGGCCGTGGGTGTAGATGTCGCCCATGGGAGAGGACGCTACCGGCGCCGGTGGTCGCCCGACTCGAGATCTCGGGACGGACCGATGGCATCGGCGGGGTGGCCCTCGTCGGCGAGCTCGACGTCGCCGGTCTCCACGCGGTGGATCTCCCGTTCCGTGGCGCACCGGCGGCACGGAAGCGCCAGGCCGAGTAGCGCCTAGGCGTCCGTGCCTTCGGCGGCGTCGGAGGTCTCCGTCGTGTCGCCGGTCTCGTCGGCGACCGCCGTCCGCATCGCCTCGATCGTGCCGACGACGGTCTGGATCTTGGCGGCGAACTGGTCGACCGCCTGGCGGCGCAGGGTTCCGTCGTCGGGGGCGTCGAGGCCGGCGAGGATGTCCTCGATGCCGGGTGCGAGCTGCTCCGAGGCGACGACGAAGTTGACGTGCTCCTCCGCCACGGTCGCCGGGACCTGGGAGTTGTCGGCGGCGGTCTCCTCCCAGGCGCTGATCGTGTCGGCGAGTTGTGTGAACGACGACCGGGCCTCACCGAACGTCACGCGGCGGGCCTCCCAGTCGTCGTTGATGCGTGAGGCCTCTTCACCGAAGGTGGTCACCTGGCGCTCCAGGATCTCGAGGGTCACCTCGAACACCGCGAACTCCGGCGGAAGCGTGCTCGTCGTGCTCGTCGGGGTGGTGGGGAAGGGCGGTTCCGGAACGGTGGTCGTGCCCGCGACGTCGACCGCCGGGTCCAGGTTGTTCACGAAGGTGAACGTGAGCACCACCATGGCGGTGATGATCAGGGGGAGGATCCAGCGGCCGTGTTTGGGGTCCGGGTTGCGGGCCACGCCCGGAACGGTAGCGGAAGCCCGGCGTCCCGCCACGGATCGGGACCCTGACGCTACGCTCGGCGGTCATGGATATTCGCGGAGTCACCGCCCTGGTGACGGGGGGAGCCCATCGGGTCGGGCGGGCGATCGTCCTCGCGCTCGCCGATGCCGGCGCCAACATCGTCCTGCACTACAACTCGTCGTCGCATGCCGCCGAGGAGACGGCCGCCGAGGTCGTCGCCCGCGGCGTCGAGGCCCGTCTCGTGGGCGCCGATCTGGGCGATCCGTCCAACGCGGATGCCGTCGTCGCCGGGGCGGGCGACCTCGCCCCGGTCCAGGTGCTGGTGAACAGCGCTGCCATGTTCCCGAAGGACACCTTGCTCGACGTGACTCCCGAGCAGTGGGAGGCGGCGATCGGCGTGAATCTCCGGAGCCCGGTGTTCCTCACACAGGCGTTCGCCCGGGCGCTTCCCGAGGATGCGGAGGGCGCCGTGGTCAACGTGACGGACTGGCGAACGGCGCGCCCGTACCCCGATCACTTCGCCTACACGATCGCCAAGGGGGGCGTGGACACCTTCACGGAGGCGGCCGCCGCGGCGCTGGCCCCGCGGGTCCGGGTCAACGGCGTCGCCCTGGGGGCCATCCTGCCGCCGCCGGGGGAGTCCTCCGAGTATCTCCGCGAGCTCGCCCGCGCGATTCCCGTTCGGCGAGTCGGGGGAACAGAACCGGTGGCCGACGCGGTTCTCTTCCTCCTGAGGAACCACTTCGTGACGGGTGAGATCGTTCGCATCGATGGCGGCGCCCATCTCGTCTGAGCATCGTTTAGTGATAAAAGGTGGCGTATCATGTCGGCCATGGACCGCATTTCCATCCGCGATCTGCTCGTGCGGGGCATCGTGGGCATCAACCCCGACGAGCGCGTCAACCGTCAGGACGTGCTCGTCAACGCGACGCTGTGGGCGGACACCCGCCCTGCGGCTGCTTCCGACGACATCGCGGACGCGGTCAACTACAAGACGATCTCCAAGGCGTTCATCGCCCACATCGAGACGGGCGAGCCGATGCTCGTCGAGCGGCTCGCCGCCGAGCTCGTCCGCATCTGCTTCGAGACGGACGAGCGGGTGCAGGAGGCCGAGGTGACGGTCGAGAAACCCGGGGCCCTCCGCTTCTCGAGGTCCGTCGGCGTCACCGTGCGGAGATCGCGTGACGAGGTGCTCGGATGACCGCCAAGGCCATCGTCGCCATCGGCAGCAACATCGCTCCGAAGCAGAACGTCCCCGACGGGCTCAAGGCGCTGAACCGTCACCCGGCCATCGAGGTGCGCTCCTGCAGCCCGGTGTACGTGACGGCCCCGATGGGCAATCCCGGCGATCCCAGCTTCCACAACGCGGCGGCCCGCATCGTCACCGAGCTGTCGGTCGAGGAGCTTCGCGAGGCGCTTCGCGGCATGGAGGCGGCCCTCGGACGGGTGCGCACCGATGACAAGAACGCCCCGAGGACCGTGGACCTCGACATCGTCTGGTACGAGGGATTCGAAGGTAGCGTCGGCGGCCAGCAGATTCCCGACCCCGACATCCCCAAGCGGCCGTACCTGGCTGTTCCCATCGCCGACGTCGCCCCCGATCTCGTCTTCCCACCGACGGGGGAGACCTTCGCCGCCATCGCCGCGGCGATGGACACCATCACCGAGGAGATCAGACCGCTCATGTCCAACGACATCGTTCGCATCAACCACAACGCCCGGTACGCGACCGAGACCCGCATGGAAGCGGTCGCGAACGAGGTCTACGACCCCGAGATGGAGTCGACGGTCCGGGCGCAGCTGGAACTGCTCGGCGAGGACCCCGATCGCGAGGGTCTCCAGCGGACGCCGCTGCGGGTCGCCAAGGCGATGGATTTCCTCACGAGCGGCTACACCACCACCCTCGACGACGTGGTCAACAACGCCATCTTCGATGCCGAGGGCGCCGAGGAGATGGTGATCGTCAAGGACATCGAGTACTACTCCCTCTGTGAGCACCACATGCTCCCGTTCTTCGGGAACGCCGCGGTCGCGTACCTGCCGAACTCGAAGATCATCGGCCTCTCGAAGGTCGCCCGCATCGTCGACCTCTTCGGCCGGCGCCTGCAGGTCCAGGAGCGGCTGACGAATCAGATCGCCGACGCCATGATCGAGGTCCTCGACCCGCACGGCGTCGCCGTGGTGCTCGAAGGCAGCCACTTCTGCATGATGATGCGGGGTGTGCAGAAGCAGGGCTCGGCGATGGTGACCTCGGCCATGCGGGGGTCCTTCAAGGACAGCCAGCGGACGCGTTCCGAGTTCATGGACCATCTCAAGAGCTAGTTCTCTCGGCCGGCGGAACCCCCGAACCCGCCGGCCCACCGCACGATTCCGGCCCGGCCCGCCCCCGGGCCGGAGTCGCGCCCGGGGGTTCCATCGGCGGCAGTGGCTCCGTACGGTCGTGGTCGGAGGACGCCGACCTGGCCGGTCGGTCGCGTCCGCACCCTCCGGCCCCGCACCCCGGGAGGGACCGGATGGACGACCGTGAGACCGTCGAGCACGTGCCGTGGGCGGAGTTGACGAGCCGGGCGACGCCCGGTCGCCGGGAGCTCGTGATCCTCGGAGGGGCGGTGGTCGGGGCGCTCGTCCTGGGTGTGGTCGTCGGGAGGTCGCTCGTCGGCGCATCGAGCCCTCCCGAGGCCGTGACCGCCACCGCCCCGCCCGCGACCACGGCCGACACGACGACCACCACGGCAAAGCCGCTCTATTCCGAAGCCGACCTCCTCGGCTACGACCTCGGAGATCTCGAGCGGGCCGCCGTGGCACGGGCCGAGTGGTTCGTCACGGACTTCTTCACCGCGGACCTCGACGTGAACGGGGCTGCCGACGTCGAGGCCGCCCTCGCCGACGACATCCACGTTCCCGATCGGGGCGGGGAGATCAGCGGCTCCGTCGCCTACGTCGAGTGGGCGCGTGCCTTCTCGATCGAAGCGGTCGGATCGAGCGCGTACCGGGTCGCGGTGGCGTTCCGCCTCGTGGGTGCGCCTCCGGATCGAGGGTTCTATCGGGTCCCGGTCAAGGCGGTGTCCGTCGATGTGGCCGTGACTCCAGAGGGGGGTACCACGGTCCTCGACCTGCCGACACCCGTCGCCTTCCCCGCAGGCCCGGATCCGTCTCCGTGGCGGGTCGGTGAGGAGGCCGAGGCGCCATCTGCGATCGTCGATCGCGCCATCGCGATCGCGACCGCGTGGGGTGACGAGCCGCGCCTGCTCGGCACGCGAGCGGTCACCGGCGGGTGGCGAATCATCCTGAGCGTCGCGGACCCGTTCGGGCTGCGGTGGCCGTTCGCGGTCACCCTCGACGACGAGGGCCGGCCGCTCACCTGACGTCAGTCGACGACGCGCAGGACGAATTGGCCGCTGGGATGAACCGTGCAGATGCCCGTGAAGTCGCCGGCGTTGGCGAACTGCTGCGTGAGTGTCTCACCGGCACCGACATAGAAGGGACCGACGAGATGCTCCCGGTCGTCCTGATTGATGATCCGCAGCACCTCTCCGACCTCGACCTCGAGTGTTGCAGGAAGGATGTCGACGGCCTCTCCGGCGTCGAACCTGGCGCCGGTCCCCGGCGGGATGACGTACTCGTAGTCCGCCTCCACGGCCGTGGGGTCCTCGATGACCAGTGGGCCGCTCCGATCCTCGGAGCAGGCGGTCACGGCCAACGCCAGCGCAACGACGACGGCGAATCGCCTCACTCTTCTCGAACCTCCACGTCGACGTCGACGGTCCCCGCCTGCTCGAAGGTCAGGGTCATGGTGAACTCGTCACCGACCTCGAGCGGCTGGGCGAGGTTCATCATCATGACGTGGTAGCTGCCGGGCTCGAGGGTCACGGTCTCCCCTGACGGGATGGCCAGCCCATTCTCGACGGCCTGCATGGACATCGCGCCCTCGTTCATGACGACCTCGTGGACCTGGGCCATGGCGGCGACGTCCGCCGGTACCGACACGGACAGCAGTCGATCGTCCTCTCCGCCGGCCTCGATGACCATGTACGCCGCTCCCGCCTCGGCCGTCCCGGGCGAGTCTCGAGCCCACGCGTCCCTGACCGACAGGTCGTCGTCGCCACCACACGCCGCCACGATCAGCCCGAGGGCCAGGACGATTCCGAGAATCCGCCTCATGCGGGTGTCTCCTTCAGTAGGAGTCGTATGTCGCTTGCGATCGCGTCCGGTTCGATCCCGAAAGGCCAGCTCACGAGCAGTGTGCCCGTGTCGTCGATGACGTACACCCATGCCGAGTGCTCGACGAAGATGGTGCCGTCCTCCTGCTCCTCGACGGAGTAGATGACACCGAGGGCGTCGGCTGCCGTCTGCAACTCGTCCGGATCGTCGGTGCGAATCGCGATTCCCTTTTCGGGGAAGAAGGCGTGGATGTACGCGGTCGCCACCTCGTTCGTGTCCCGATTCGGGTCGATGGTGGCGAACGCCACGTCCACCCTGTCGGCCTGCTCGCCGTCGAGCGTCCGAACGGCACTGCGCAGATCGGCGAGTGTCGTCGGGCAGATGTCGGGGCAGCCCGTGTACCCGAAGTACAGCAGCAGCAGGGAGTCCTCCCGCGCAGTGAGCGCGAAATCACGGATGTCACCGCCGGTGACCTCCGGCAAGGACACGTCGCTCACGTTCGGCGCCGGGGTTCGGATCTGGCCGGCCAGTCCGACATCTTCGTCCGAACCACACGCCGACACCACGAGCGTCACCGCAACGAGAAGAATGCCGAGTGCCCTCATGTGCCTGGATTATGCATGGTGCCTCGAGTCTTCCATGGGGCCGAACGTCCCGGGGTCCCCTTCCTCAGGTCCCGGTGGCCCCGGTCGCCCGGTAGGAAGGCGCGGCTACGCTCACGTTCGATGCGCCGCGCCGCTCCCGAATGGGTGTCCACGATCAAGGCCTTTGTCGACGCTCCGGCCTCGATCGCCGTCGCGGGAGAGGACGCCGGTGCCGTCGCACGGGAGCTCGGGCTCGGATTCGGGCTCGCCCTCACCACCGAGGAGATCGGGTTCGCGCTGCTCGGCCTCGATCACCCCGAGGCGAACCGGGTGCGGGAGCTTCCGTCGGCGTCGGTCGACGTCGTGGTGTTCCGACGACCGTGGAACGGGCCCGTCGAGTCGGCCAGGGCGTTCGATGCCGCCTCCCGGGTGCTCGCATCCGGCGGCCGCGTCTTCGCCGGCGAGCGGGAGCTCGACCGGCTCACCAAGACCTCGGTGATCGCCTATCCCATCCGAGCCTTCGTCGATGCCGACCCGACGGTCGTCGAGGAGGATCTCCACGCCTCGGTGGGCCGACTGGGCCTCGCCGCCGGGATGGTGCGGGCCGGGTTCAAGAGGGGACAGACCGTGGACGTCGACGAACGGCGTGGGACCTACCCCGACCCGGAGTCGTTCGTGGCGAGTTTCGTGGACGAGGACCCGGCGGGCGTCGTCGACCGGCTTCGCGGGGCGTACCGGGATCGACCGGTGCACGACGTCGACCCGTGGGTCTACGCCACGGGCGTGAAGCCCTAGCCGAAGTGCTCTTCGAGAATCGTCGTGGCGGCGGGAGCGATCTCGTCCCAGAACCCGTCCGGTGACTTCGAGACCGTGACGAAATCGGCCGTCATGAACACGCTGGTCACACCGGGCAGCTCGAGGAGCGCCGCCGCGACCGGATCGTCCGCCGGCTTGCCGGCGACGTACGAGGTGGGCGCGTCGAACGTGGCGTCGACGGTGAACTTCAAGGCGTTCGG
>DATHYU010000043.1:0-3020 GCA_035458965.1 Acidimicrobiia bacterium
GATGGCCGCCTCAGCTCCCGACATCTCGAGGAGGACGTCGACGCCGTCGCCGTCGGTGGCATCGAGGACGAGCCCTTCGACGTCGTCGGTGCGGGGGTCGAGCGCGAGGTCGGCTCCCATGGTTCGTGCGAGGTCGAGCCGGTAGGCGCTGACGTCGGTCGCGAACACGGCCCGCGCGCCGAAGGCCCGCGCCGTGGCGATCGCCATGAGGCCGACCGGTCCGCATCCCGTGACGAGGATCTTCCGGCCGGCGATCTCGGGTCTCGTGACCGTGTGGACCGCGTTGCCGAAGTTCTCCTGGAGCGACGCCACCGAGAGCGGCATGTCGGGAGGGTCGACCCAGGCGTTGGCCGCGGGCACCACGACGTAGTCGGCGAACACGCCGTCCCGGTCCACCCCGAGGATCTGGGTGTTCGGGCACAGGTGCCCCCGGCCGGTCCGGCACCACGAGCACGTCCCGTCGACGACGTGCGACTCGACGGAGACGAGCGACCCGATGGGCGGGTCGTCCACGGCCGGTCCGTGGGCCTCGACGATGCCGCACATCTCGTGGCCGATCACGAGCGGCGGGACCACGTGGTCTGCGGCCCACGGGTCCCAGGAGCGGATGTGCAGGTCGGTCCCGCAGATCGACGTCGCCTTCACCCGAAGGAGCACCTCTCCACGTCCCGGCTCGGGGACGGGCACCTCGGTCATCTCGAGTCCCGGGCCGGCGTGGCGCTTGACGATCGCACGCATCGGCCAGAGCCTACGTCGGGTCGGCAGGCCCGGCGAGCATCTCCGGCCTGCGACCGGCGTCGGTTCGTCGTGATGGAGGTCCCGCCGTCGTCACGAGGTCCGGCTACTGCTCGGACGGCGACCAGTTCGCCGCCTCGCGTTCGAGGCGGCGGGCATGGGAGAACTGGAGCACGAGGTCGAGCATCACGAGGATGCCCAGGATCGACGCGTCGTTCCGGCCCGGATCCCACCTCGGAAGGGCCATCAGCAGCAAGACCCCCGCAACGGCCGCCACCCGGGGAACGAGCGTCAGGAGCACGCCCAATGGGCGCCGGACGAACCGGGCGTAGGCGAGGGCGGCCGCCGCCTCGGGTTGCGACGCCGGCTTGCTCGGGCCGCGCCACATGCGGCGCCGATGCGACCCGTCGATCGCCCACCAGTCGCGCAACGGGCCCGCCGCCGGCGAGCGTTCCGGTGAGACCATGACCGACGTGCCGCGTGTGGAACCGGCCGATGCGGGCGAGTGGACGGCGTGGCCGGGGGCGAACCACGATCGGGTGCGGGCGGTCTCGCTGGTTCGCGAGAAGGACGCCCCCGGGCGGCCGATCGATCGAGCAGGCCGACGCCGTCGGGGAGGCCTTCTGCTGGGGATGGATCGACTCGAAGGTTCGGCCCATGGACGACGAGTCGGCACGGCTTCACCCGGCGGACCGACCTAGCCCTGGCCCAGGACCTCGAGCACCCAGTCGTGGCAGCCGGCGACGCCCGAGAACGTCCCCCAGTGCCACCAACCGCCGGCGTCGGCCTCGCGGTAGACGAGATACGCCGCGACGGCGATGTTCGTCTCCGGGTCGAAGACGTCCCCGCCGGAGGGGATCGTCACGCCCTGGGACGCCCACCACTCGACCGCCCGGGTGTGGCGCGGCTCCCAGAGTTGGAGCAGGTTCCCCCGCGAGTCGAAGGCGTAGGGACGGTGCTGGAAGAGCCCGCTCGTGTCGCTGAGCGGGTTGACCGCGCCGGGATCCCCCCAACTCTCACAGCGGAGCACGCCGAGGGCCGTGTCCACCTCTGCCGTCTGGAAGAACGTTTCGACGAGGGGGCGCCAGCGCTCGATGCACGGCTCGCCGCGCCACGGGTGGTCGGAGGACGTGGAGCTCGGCGGGCAATCGGGGTCTGCGGGCGGCGGGTCGGGGAGCTCGTCCTGGATCGGCAGCAGCACCGCCCATGTGGCCGGCCCGATGACGCCGTCGGGCGTGAGGTCCCGGGCGGTCTGGAAGGCGACGGTCGCCTCGTGGGTGCGCGTGCCGAAGATCCCGTCGGCAGGGCCGACATCGAAGCCCGCTCCGTTGAGCAGCCGCTGTGCGAGGGCCACGGCCTCGCCCTGGTTGCCCCGGCGAATCGTGGGCTCCTCGGATCCGCTTGCGGGCGGGATGGCGGCGAGCTCCTCGAGGGTCGCGAGCGTGATCGGCCCGACGATCCCGTTCGCGACGAGGCCCTGGTCCTCCTGGAACGCCTGCACCGCTGCGGCGGTGAGGGACCCGAAGATCCCGTCGGCGAGCCCGACCGGGTAGCCGAGGGCGTTCAGGGCCACCTGGACGTCGCGGACGTCCGGTCCACTGTCGCCGATCGTGAGCGCATCCGGGTCGTCGGGGTCGTCGCCGTTGGCGAGTGCGGCGCCGAGCGCCGCTCGCGTGCCGGAGCCGACGATGCCGTCGACCGTGATCCCTGCGTCGCCCTGGAAGGCGCGGACCGCCGCCGCGGTGCGGGGGCCGAAGATGCCGTCCGCCGTTCCGGCGTCGTGGCCGAGCTCGTTCAGGACGTTCTGGAGATCGACGACGAGCGATCCCCGCGAGCCCTGGAGAAGGATCGTGGTCGACGAGAGGAGGTCCTCGGTCGTGCGGGCCGACGGGCTCCGGTCCTCGGCCGCGGCGGCGGGCACCGCCGGAGCGGCGGCGAGGAGTCCGAGGGCCAGGGCCAGGAGGCCGAGGCGGCGGACGAGAGGGACGGGTGGCGTCATGGGCTCCCCGGTCGCTGTCGGTGTGAGGGTAGCGACGACCTCCCGAAAGGCGACAGGTCGGGCGTGCCTCCGGCCTGAGCCCGGGCAGATCGAAGGGGCGGTCGCTACATTTCGCGGGCCCGAGCCCGAGGAGCTCATGAGCGATCGCTCGACACTCGTCGCCCTGAACGCCGACGTCGTCGGCTACAGCCGGCTGCTGGCGGACGATTTCGATGCCACGACGGCAGCCATGAGGGCCTTCCGAGGCATCGTCGCCACGCAGGTGGAGATGCACCACGGTGAACTG
>DATHYU010000044.1:0-2920 GCA_035458965.1 Acidimicrobiia bacterium
CGACATCGATGCGCCAGCCCTGATCGCCGAACACGTCGGGGCCGTCCCGGCGGGGGAGCGGCGCCCCGTCGGCGGCGAGCCGGACCGTGGCCGCCACCGCATCAAAGGCGGCGCAGGCGAACACGTGCTCGATGAGTTCTCCGGGTATCACCTCCGACCCTACGCCCCGGCAGCCATGACCCGTGTCAAACCATGTCCAACACCTTCGGCGACCAGTCGCTTCAAAACAGCCCCGTGATACCCTCACGCCGCCTCATTCCGGGGTAGCTCAATTGGCAGAGCGGCGGACTGTTAATCCGTAGGTTGTGGGTTCGAGTCCCACCCCCGGAGCCACGAACCCCCTGGTGGACGACTTGCCAGGGGGTCTTCGCGTCCGAGCCCGTCCCGCCCGGCGCCCGGCAGGCCGGCGATCACTCCGATCGGGCCGTCGCCACGTCTCCCGTGTCGCAGGTCGGCCGATGGGGAGGCCTCGCGCCGCACCCGACGCCACCGGCTACGGTGGGGACCAGTATCCAATCAAGGTGCGCGTGCTCGGCACGGCCGGATTGGACGTCTCGTGGCCCGTTTCCGCTCTCCCCGCGGCACGAAGTATGAATTCCGGGCTGGATGTCCCGTCGCGGCGTCCCGTGGGTGCCGCACCCCCAGCTTCGAGTGGGACGCCACACAACCCGACACCACCCGAGGAGATGGCTCCATGAGGATCGCCGGCCACATCGAAGCGATCGGTCGGGAGGGGGAGCGGCTCGCCGCGGCCGCCTCGCGTGCAGGGCTCGATGCCCCGATTCGCTGGTGCCCGGGCTGGGACATGCGCGAACTGCTCCGTCACCTGAGCGAGATCCACCTCTGGGCGGCGTCCCACGTCGCCCGCCGCGCCGTGAGAGAAGGAGTCTCCGAACTGGCCGACCTCGCCGTCGCCTGGCCGGACCTGGCCACCTTCTGGCCAGACGACGAGCACCTCATCGATCATTACCTCGCGACGAACGTCAACCTCGTCCACCAACTCGAGACGGCACCGCCCGACCTCGATACCTGGACGTTCCTCCCCGCGCCATCGCCCCGCCAGATGTGGGCTCGGCGCCAGGCCCACGAGACGTCGATCCACCGTCTCGACGCCGAGTCGGCCACGGCGAAGATGCGCGACTTCGACCCGACATTCGCCTCCGACGGCATCGATGAGGTCCTGAGCGCGATGGCACCCCGGGCCAACGAGCTCCCCCTCGAGCGTGCGGTGACGATGGCCGTGCACCCCACCGACGTCGGCCAACGCTGGCTGGTGACGATGGGCCCGGACGGGATCGAGACGATCCGGGGCGACGGCCCCGCCGACCTCACCCTCTCGGGCAGTGCGTCCGACCTGTACGTCGCCGTCTGGAATCGCGGTGATGACTCCGCCATCCACCTGACCGGCGATCGTTCGGTCCTGGACACATGGCGAGCCCGCCACCGCGCCCGATGGCCGCGCACCCGCGATGAGGACGACCTGAGGGCGCAGGCCACCGATGACGCTCCTGGCGGGTGGCCTCGCCGGAGGGACGCCGAGACCACGGAACGGCCCGACGACGCCCCGACGCACGGCCGGCACACACCACGTGGCAAGAGACAGGGAGCATGATGTTGCGCACTCGAGTCCGGCGAAACCGTCTGCGATGGGGCATCCTGCTCGTCGTCCTGATCGCGAGCGCGGCGTGCGGAGATTCCGCGACGAAGCCGGGGACCGACGCCCCAACGCCCGCGCCGACCGCCACCTCCACCCCTGCCACGACCACGACCCCGGCCACCACGACCCCGGCCACCACGAGCGTCTCGACGACTACGAGCCCGGTGGCCGATCTCACCGAGTGCGTCGCATCCCTCGTCCCCGGATCGTCTCAGGTCCGTTGCGAACAGGCGCTGTACGACCTCGGCATCCCCGAAGACTGCTTCGACACACCCTGCGGCCTCATCGTGGACTATCACCCGTCGAGCCTGAACGGCAAGGAGACCGATGCCTACACGAACCTGAAGGCCCTCGGCAACGCAGCCGGCTACGTCGTCGTCCAGCCCAACAGTGGGCCCGGACCGTTCGCAGCCGGTCGGGATCGGGTCTTCTTCGATGCCCTGATCGCGGCCCTCGACATCGATGCCTCTCGGGTTCACGTGGGCGGCGCATCCCTCGGCGGCTGGCAAGCGTGGTACTTCGTCTGCGACCACGCCGATCTGATCGCGTCTGCAGCGCCCCACGCCTCCGGTGCCGGAAGCGCACCGGGCCTCGGAGCCTGCGATTTCGACGAGAACCACTCGCCCGCCGAGCAAGTCGACATCCTCATCTCGCATGGTCGCAACGACATGACCGTTCCGTTCTCTCGGGGGGTCACCCAGGTCGGAATCGTCGTCGACGCCTGGGGCATGAGTTTGAGCGAGATCCTCGTCGACGAACCCGACTACCAGTGGACGCGGTGGACCAACGATCAGGAGACCGTCCTGGAGTTCCTCGAGTTCGATTGGACGACGCCATCGGGAGAGGGCCACTGCTATCCCGGTGCCGCTGGGAAGGGCGGATGCGGGATCGACACACCGGTCCATTACGGCGAAGCCGCCCTCGCCTTCTACATCGCCCATCCCAAGGACGGGTAGCGCCGGGGTTCGCCGGCAGCGTCGGCGTGGCCAGGGGTCGCTGAGGTCCCCGACCTCGTCACAGCCCACGTGGACCGCACCCCGCTCGCCGGTGGGATGTGCCCGGACCGCCTCGCTGCGGCGACTTGACGTTCGAACTCGCGCTGGATCAGGTGAACCGACCGTCCGCTGCTTCGGGGTCCATCGCTTCCTCAGCGTTGCCATGACACCAGGCCAAAGGTGCGCTTCGCCTCTGGCCGACGGTTCGCCGAGGGCGCGATCGTGCGGGGTCGGGGTGCGCACCAGCGCTCCGGAACGGAGGTGCCAT
>DATHYU010000045.1:0-8628 GCA_035458965.1 Acidimicrobiia bacterium
CGACACCGTCGGTGACGGCGACCGACAGGAGGTCGGGGTCGAGGAAGAGCAGCCGGCGGATGATGTCCTCACGGACCTCGTCCTCGATGACGTCGTCCGGCTTCGTGAAGGCGTTGACCACGTCGGCCCGGCTGATGATGCCGACGAGCTCACCGTCGATGTCCACGACCGGCAGGCGCTTCACGTTGCGGTTCGCCATCACCCGGGCCGCCTCGCCGAGGGTCGCCTCCGGCGTGATCGTGACGAGATCTCCCGTCATCACCTCGCCCACGGTCTCCGCGGCGGGCGGCTCCCCGTCGCCGTCCCCGAAGAGGGCGTCGAGCAGGCTGCGCCGGTACGGGCGCTCCCGGGACGCCTCCTGGCGCAGGAAGTCGCCCTCGGTCACGATCCCGACGAGCGCGCCGCCGGCGTCGATGACGGGAAGGCCCGAGACCTGGTTCCGCACCATGATCCGCGCGGCCTCCTTCAGCAGGGTCTCGGGCCGCACGGTCATGGGATCGGTGGTCATGATGTCCCGGACTCGCATGGACCCTCCTCAGTCACTGCGCACGACGAGGACGTCGCACGGGGCATGGTTGACGACACGGTGGCTGGTGCTGCCGAGCACGAGCGATGCCAGATCGCCGCGTCCGCGGCTGCCGACGACGAGAAGGTCGGCGCCCGCCTCTTCGGCGTAGCGCACCAGCTCGTCGGCGGGATACCCCTCGAGGTCGACCGTCTCCACGGACACGGTGAGCTCGTCGAGCTCGGCGCGCAGCTTGTCCCACACGGCCTCGCGCTGGGCGGCCACGAGATCGTCGGCGGCCGATGGCACGCCGGCGAGCACGGCCAGCATGGTGGCGGGGATGTGGCTCACGAAGACGACATGGAGGCCGCCACCGAGGGTGGACGCGAACCGGGCGGCCGTGCGAACGGCGGTGACCGACCGATCCGAGTCGTCGACACCGACGACGACCGTCATGATTCTCCCGTCACGTCGGCCATTGCTCCGGCGGGTAGCGATGGCGCTTCTGGGCCTCGAGCTTCGCGGCGTATGCGGCCGCCTCGCTGCGGCGGCTCATGTCGAGCTTCGCGAGGACGTTCGACACGTAGTTCTTCACGGTCTTCTCGGCGAGGAACATCCGCTCGGCGATTTCGCGGTTCGTGAGACCCTCGGCGATGAGATCGAGGATCTTCCGCTCCTGCTTCGAGAGCCGCGCGAGCAGCGGATCGTCGGGCTCCTCGCCGCGGATCCGCCGGAACACCCGATCGGTCATCTCGGGATCGAGCAACGACTCGCCGCGGCCCACCCGTCGGACGCTGTCGACGAGGTCCGACCCCTTGATCTGCTTCAGCACGTAGCCGGAGGCGCCGGCCATGATCGACGAGAAGAGGGCCTCGTCGTCTGCGAACGACGTCAGCATGAGAACGCGCACCTCGGGCCAGCGCGCCCGGATCTCCCGGCACGCCTCGATTCCGCTTCCGTCGGGGAGACGCACGTCGAGGACGACGACGTCGGGGCTGTCGTAGCCGACCCGTCGGATCGCGTCTGCGACCGAGCCGGCCTCGCCAACGACCTTCAGGTCGCCCTCGGCTTCGAGCAGCGCCTTCAGTCCCTGGCGGACGACTTCGTGGTCGTCGACGAGGATGAGCCGGAGGTTCTCGGCGGCAGATGTCTCGCTCATGCCCCAACCCTACCGTTCGCCGTTCAGATCTCACGGCGACGCTCGACCTGGCGGATTGGGTCGAAGGTCACTTCTCCGCCGGTACCATCCCTCCTCGTGACCAGTGGCTTCACTCCGGATCGCGTCGCCGGCCTGGTGGAGGGCGCTGCCAGCGTCGCCGCCGAGGTCGACCTGACAGGGCTCCTCCGGTCGACGGTGACGATCGCGATGGACATCATGGGCGCCCGCTACGGAGCGCTCGGCGTCCTCGGCGACCACGGCGGCCTCGTCGACTTCGTCCACATGGGCATGGGCGACGATCTGGCGCGCCGCATCGGGCATCTCCCTCGCGGATCGGGGGTGCTCGGCGCGCTGACCCGGACCGGCAGGACGATCCGGATCGAGGACATCACTTCTCATCCCGATTCCGTGGGATTCCCGGATCATCACCCTCCCATGGGGGCCTTCCTGGGGGTCCCCGTCGCCGTGGGCGATCGCGTGTTCGGGAACCTCTACCTGACGGAGAAGGACGGGGGGTTCACCGACGACGACGAGACCCTCGTCGAGTTCCTCGCCGTGACCGCCGGGTCCGCCATCAACACCCTGAGGATGCAGGAGCGCCTGCGACGCGCCCTCGTCATCGAGGACCGCGAGCGCATCGCCAGGGACCTGCACGACTCGATCATCCAGGACCTCTTCGCCGTCGGTCTCGGCATCCAGGCGTCGATGGCGAAGATCGAAGAGGCCCCCGACACGGTCCGCAACCAGCTCGATGCGGCCGTCGAGAAGATCGACGAGACGATCGGATCGCTGCGGCGGTACATCTTCGACCTGCGTCCGCCGGTGTGGGCGCGGCCCAGCCTGCGCCGCGAGCTCGCCGACCTCGTCGGCCAACTCTCGTCGCCCTACGCCGCCGTCGTGAACCTCGACGTGGCGTGCGAGGACGACATCGTCCCGGCGGACCTGGCCGGCGAGTTGGTCCAGATCGTGAAGGAGTCGCTGTCGAACGCGCTCCGGCACTCCGGGGCGACGGAGATCACCGTCCGGGTGGGATGCGGCCAGAGCCAGGTCGTGCTGTCGGTCTCCGACGACGGCCGAGGGTTCGACATCGCCGGCGCGGCGCGCACCGGGTTGGGGCTGGCGAACATGGCCGATCGGGTCGCCGCCGCAGGCGGGTCGTTCCGGGTCGACACCTCCGACGACGGCACGACGGTCCGCGCCAGCTTCCCCCTCTCGCCCTCCGAGGGCTAGGTCTCCGGGAACCCGACGAGGGTCCCGACAACATGGGACCTTCTTCCCCGACGTCTCGGACACCGAGTGCGTCACACTGCAATGACCTTGAGGAGGGAGTGGGGAGCCGACGCCTGGCCCGGCGTCCGCAGAGCGGACATCGGCCAGTCGGCGTGCCCGCTCCACCCGACGACCTGCGGGAGCAGCTGAGGTGCGCCACGACATCGTCGTCATCGGAGGCGGGCCCGGCGGTCTCCTGACCGCAAACCTGCTCGCGAGGCGCCTGAGACCCGACGAGGCGCGGATCGTGCTCGTCGATCTCGACGGGCGGCACGTCTACCGACCCGGGTTCCTGTTCCTCGCCCTCGACCGCGCCGACAGCCGATGGCTGGCGAGGGACATCCGGCGTCTGCTCCGCAACCAGGTGGAGCTCCGCGTCGAGCGGGCGACGCACCTCGACCCGGTCGCAGGCCGCCTCCATCTCGAACGATCCGGCTCGATCCCGTTCGACACCGCCGTGCTCGCCACGGGGGCACGCCTCGACATCCAGTCGGTCCCCGGGTTCGCGGACGGGGCGCACGAGTTCTACTCGCTGACGGGAGCCGAACGGCTGCGTGAGGCGCTGAGGACATGGGACGGAGGCCGGCTGGTGGTGGGCATCGCCGGCATGCCCTACTCCTGCCCGCCTGCACCTGTCGAGTTCGCGCTGCTGCTCGAGGACCATCTCCGCAGAACGGGAGCCCGGAGCCGGACGGAGCTCACGTTCGTGTCGCCCATCAACCGCGCCTTCTCGATCGCTCCACTCGACGCCTTCGTGAGCGGCCTCCTCGCCGAACGCGGGATCGACGTGCGAACCCGCTTCGACATCGAGCAGATCGATGCCGCCGGGCGGCGGCTCCACTCCCTCGACGGGGAGACGATCGACTACGAGCTCGCCGTCCTCGTTCCGCCCCACGCCGGAGCGTCGATCGTCGTGAACTCGGGCCTCGGGGACACCGGGGGCTGGGTTCCCACCGACCCGTCGAGTCTCGAGGTCCCCGGCTTCGAAGGCGTCTTCGCCCAGGGCGACGCCACGGACCTCCTGATCTCGAAGAGCGGATCGACCGCGCACTTCGAGTCGCCGGTCATCGTCGAGCGGATCGTCTCGCGGATCAGGAACACCGATCCGGACCCGAAGCGGGCATCCTTCTCGGGAAAGGTCGTGTGTCTCTTCGAGACGGGCAGGGGACGCGCCTCGATCCTCCGCCTCGACTACGAGTCGGCGCCCCGTGTCCGAAGGCCGTCGCGCCTCGGCAAGCTCGCGACCTGGGCCTTCCACCGGGCCTACTGGCTCGGCGTGCCACAGGGCCGCTTCACGCGGTGATCGGCCGCGTCCCGCCGGCCTACGTTCGCCGGAGCTCGGCGGCCGGGATGTCCTTGCGGGACGGGAGCCAGCGGTGCGGCACGGGCCGGACGCGGATCCTGGCGTCGACGACGCGAAGCCCCTCGCCGGGCCGGAGGACCTTCACCGGGTTCATGTCGACCTCGGCGATCTCGGGCACGTCGTTCACGAGCTGCGACAGCCGCAGCAGCGTCTCCTTGAGGGCCTCCTTGTCCCCCGGCGGCGCGCCCCGGTAGCCGTCGAGGATCCGCGCCGACTTCACCTCGGCGATCATGTCGTCGGCATCGGCGTCCGTGATCGGGTGGATCCGGAACGCCACGTCGCCGATCAGCTCCACGAAGATCCCGCCCAGGCCGAAGGCGAGGAGCGGGCCGAAGGACGGGTCCTCGGCCATGCCGAGGATGACCTCGTGCCCGCCGGGAACGTACTCCTGGACGTGGGCACCGGTCGCATCGTCCACGACGGCCATCACGCGGTCGAAGGCGGCGCCGACCGCGGCCTCGCCCTCGACGTCGAGCACGATGCCGCCGACGTCGGACTTGTGGAGCGCGCTCGGGGCGATCACCTTCACCACCGCCGGGCCACCCATCCCGGCGGCGGCGGCGACGGCCTCCTCACGACTGGAGACCACGGCCGACGCCGCGCGCGGGATCCCGTACGCATCGAGGACCTTCTCGACGTCCGCCGGGTCCAGCCAGCCGCCCTCCTCACCGAACCCCTGGAGCGCGGACCGGATCGCGCTCTGCGCCCGGATCTGGTCGACGTCGTCGAATTCGACGACCTCCCCGTCTTCCTGCGAACGCCAGGCCGCGTACCGGTGGGCCCGGGCGAGAGCGCGGGCGGCGGGCTCGGGGAACGTGTACGTCGGGATCTTCTCGCCCTCGGCCCGCCGGGGCGGCCGCTCAGCGGCGTCGGCCTCCATGAAGACCGCGAGCAGCGTCTTGTGGCCGGGGCGCTCCCGCACGACGTCCTGCACGGCGCTCTCGACGGCGACGAGGCCGCCCGGGGTGGTCGGGATGTAGACCACGATGACGGCGTCGAGCTCCTCCGCGTCGAGCATCGCCGCGAGGCAGGCGCGGTACTGGTCTGGACCGGCCGAGGCGATCATGTCGACCGGGTTCCGCACGGCCGCCTCGGCCGCGAGGTGCTCCCGGAGGGCGGCCTGCAAGGCCTCCGACAGCTCCGGGACCTCGAGGCCCTCCGACTCGAGCGCGTCGACGGCGAGGATGCCGGGCCCGCCGGCGTTCGTGAGCACGCCGACGCGTCTGCCGCCGGGCAGGGGCTGGTTGGCGAGCAGACTGGTGACCTCGAAGAGCTCCTCGAGGGTGTCCACCCGGATGACGCCCGTCTGCCGAAAGAGCGCCGACACCGCCACCTCGACGCTGGCGAGGGCACCGGTGTGGCTGCTCGCGGCCCGCGCCCCGGCCTGCGTGCGGCCGGACTTCACGGTCACGATCGGCTTCTTTCGCCCCACCCGGCGGGCGATCCGGGCGAACCGGCGGGGGTGCCCGAAGGACTCGAGGTACAGGAGGATGACGTCGGTTCCGGGGTCGCCCTCCCAGTACAGCAGCAGGTCGTTGCCGGAGACGTCGGCCTTGTTCCCGACCGACACGAACGTCGAGATGCCGATGTCGAGCTTGCGGGCGTAGTCGAGGATGGCGATGCCGAGCGCTCCCGACTGGCTCGACATCGCGACGTTGCCCGATGGCGGGAAGACCGGCGCGAAGGTCCCGTCCAGGCTGACCGCGGGGTCGGTGTTGAGGAGACCCATGCAGTTGGGGCCGACCATCCGCATGCCGGCATTGCGAACGAGCTCGAGGAGCTCGTCCTCGAGCTCCTCGCCGGCCGGGCCGGTCTCCGAGAAGCCCGCCGAGATCACCACGAGCCCTCGCACGCCCTTCTCCGCGCACTCCTGGGCGACCTGCAGGACGAACCGCGCGGGGACGACGATCACCGCCAGGTCGATCGGATCCGGGATGTCGAGGACGGACCGGTAGGCCTTGACACCTCCCACGGCCGGGGAGTTCGGGTTCACGGGGAACACGGCACCCGAGAAGTGGGCGTCGATCATGTTGCGCATGAGGCGCCCGCCGATCGACCGGTCGTCGCGGCTCGCGCCGATCACGGCGACGCCGCGGGGGTAGAAGATGGGGAGCAGGGAGGCCGCAACGGCCTGCTGCTCGTGCTCTCCCTCGACGCGCTTCGACTGGTCCGTCGCCTCGACGGGGAAGTCGACCGTGTAGACGCCGGGACCGACCTCGCGGTGCATCTGGTATCCCGAGTTCCGGAAAAGCCGCATCATCGTGTAGTTCTCGGGCAGGACGAAGGCGCGGAACCCGGCGACCCCGTTGTTGCGGGCGTAGTTCGTGAGGTGCGTGAGCAGGTGCGTGCCGATCCCCCGGCCCTGCTGCCCGTCCTGGATCGCGAAGGCGACCTCGGCCTGGCCCGGATCCTCCTCCAGGCGGTCGTAGCGGCCCACTCCGACGATCTCGCGCCCGATCTGCACGACGAAGGCCATCCGGTCGTCGTAGTCGAGGTTGGTGAAGTACTCGAGCTCCTCCGGGGAGAGGTCCTCCTTGTGGCGGAAGAATCGGTGGTAGATGCTCTCGCGGCCCATCCGGTGGAACATCGCCCGCAGCTCGGGAGCGTCGTCCGGCTTGATGGGGCGAACCCGGGCGAGACCCCCGTCGCGCAGCACGACGTGGAAGTCGTAGTCGGCGGGATACGTCGCCATCGGGCCATCCTTCGGTCGCTGGCCGAATTCTCGCAGGGTGGAGCGGCCATCCCACGGCCGGAGGACCCTGCCGCCCCGGCCAAGCGTCCTTTCAGGCCAGTGCCACGAGCTCCAGCATCTCCTCGTCGAAGAAGGCGGACTCGCCCTCTGGCATGAGCACCGCCCGGTCGGGGGCGAGCTCGGCGACGAACTCGGTGTCGTGGCTGACCAGCACGATCGATCCCTCGTACTGCTCGAGGGCACCGAGGAGCGCCTCCTTCGCCTGGGGGTCGAGGTTGTTGGTCGGCTCGTCGAGGAGGAGCACGTTGTGGCCGCCGACCACGAGCTGGGCGAGGGCGAGCTTCGTCTTCTCTCCGCCGGACAGCGTGGCGGCCTCCTGGTCGATGCGGTCGGCGAGCAGGAAGTGCCCGAGCACCGACCGAAGCGTCTGGTCGGGCGCCTCCGAGACCCGCCGCAGGTGCTCCAGCACCGTCGCGGAGCCGTCGATCTCCTCGTGCTCCTGCGCGTAGTAGCCGACATCGGCTCGGAGCCCGTGCGCGACGTCGCCCAGGTCCGCCGACTCGCGCCCGGCGAGGATCCGCAGCAGCGTCGTCTTCCCGGCCCCGTTGAGGCCGAGGATCACGACCCGCTCCTTGCGCTCCACGTGCACGTCGACATCCACGAACACCACGGTCTGATCGAAGGCCTTGGCCAGGCCCGTCGCCTCGAGCGGGATCCGTCCGGGGGCGACCGGCTGGGGGAAGCGCACGGCGACGTTGCGCCGGGCCCGCTCGACGTGCACCAGGTCGCCGCGCATCCGGTCGACGCGGGTGAGCATGGCGTTCGCCCGCTTCGACATCTTCTCGGTCGTTCCCTTGAACCGAAGGGCCGTGGACTCGAGCCGGGAGATGGTCTCCTCCTGCCGCCTCCGTTCGCGCCGCCGCTGCTCCCGCCGCTTGTCCCGCTCCTCGAGATAGTGCGAGTACGTGCCGCGGTAGGGCTCCAGGTGGGCGTTCTCCAGCGCCAGCACGCTCGTGATCCCCTCGTCGAGAAGCGGCAGATCGTGGCTGACCACCAGCAGGGCACCCCGGTACCCGCCGAGGAACCCCAGGAGCCATTGCTTGGCGTCCAGGTCGAGATGGTTCGTGGGCTCGTCGAGCAGCAGCACGTCGGTCTCGCTGAAGAGCACCCGGGCCAGCTCCACGCGCCGGCGCTGGCCGCCCGACATCGTGGCGACGGGTTGAGCCATCTCGGTGTCACCGATGCCCACGGACGCGGCGAACTTGCGGGCCTCGGCCTCGGCCGCCCAGCCGCCCCGGGTCTGCAGCTCATCCTCGAGCCGCCCGAACCGGTGGATGAGGCGGTCCCGTTCCGGCCCGGCGACGCCCTCCATGGCCGCCCGCGTCTCCTCCATGCGCAGGCGCAGGCGGCCCAGGTCCCGGGCCGAGAGGATCCGCTCGAGGGCCGTGGCATCCGGTCGGTCGAGGTCCGGCAGCGCGGCTTCCTGGGACAGGTACCCGACCACGCCGGATCGGGCGATCGTCCCGGCCGCAGGCTCCAGTCGGCCGGCGAGCGTCCTCATGAGGGTCGTCTTGCCCGCGCCGTTGTGCCCGACGAGGCCGATGCGATCGCCCGGGTGAAGGGCGAAGCTGGCCTCGTCG
>DATHYU010000046.1:0-4804 GCA_035458965.1 Acidimicrobiia bacterium
CGACATCGATCTTCCCGAGGACCCCGACGCGGCGATCGCCGTCTTGACGGACGCCCTCCAGACCGCCCACGGCACCTCTGCGGCGTATCTCGACGATCTGAGGCGCCTGGCCGCGGACTACGAGAACTTCCGCAAGCGGGCGGTGCGCGAGCGAAGCGAGATCATCGACCGGTCCTCTCAACGGCTGGTCGAGGCGCTGCTGCCGGTGCTCGACAGCTTCGACGGGGCGTTCGCGCACGATCCCCAATCGCCGGCCGAGGAGAACCTCGTCGCAGGAGTGCGGGGCACCTACCACCAGATGATGGACATCCTCGGCAAGGAGGGCCTGGCGGCGATCTCCGCCCAGAACGAGCTCTTCGATCCGGAGGTGCACGAGGCGGTGAGCGGCGGCGGCGATGGCGAGCTCGTCGTCATCGCCGAGTTGCGGCGCGGCTACACCCTCAAGGGCCGCGTGATCCGGCCGACCCTGGTTGCGGTCGGCCCACGAGACGACGAAGGGTGATCCCGTGAAGCGGGAGTGGCTGGAGAAGGACTACTACGAGGTCCTCGGTGTCGAGCGCGGCGCCTCCGACAAGGAGATCAAGCGCGCGTACCGCAAGCTCGCCCGCCAGTACCACCCCGACACCAACGAGGGGGACGCGGAGGCGGAGGCGAAGTTCAAGCAGGTCAGCGAGGCCTATGCCACGCTGTCCGACGGAGAGCAGCGCCGCCAGTACGACGAAGCCCGCGACGCCTTCGCCCGGGGCGCCTACGTCGGTGGCCCGCACGGCGCGCCCAGCGGGGCGCAGTACGTGCGCATGGAGGACATCG
Organism: Acidimicrobiia bacterium; assembly: GCA_035458965.1. Taxonomy (GTDB): domain Bacteria; phylum Actinomycetota; class Acidimicrobiia; order Spongiisociales; family UBA11373; genus DATHYU01. The sequence goes on from DATHYU010000046.1 coordinate 811, forward strand.
GTGACCTCTTCGGAGACGGCGGCCTGTTCGGCGGGCTCGGCGACCTCTTCGGAGGCGGCCGCCGCCGGCAGACTCAGCAGGGCGGCGATCTCGAGACCGAGATGCGCCTCTCCTTCCACGAGGCGATCGCCGGTGTCACCCGGCGGCTGACGATCGACGGGCCCGAGGGGCACCGCGAGGTGCAGGTCAAGGTGCCGGCCGGTATCAACGACGGGGCCCGGATCCGGGTGCGCGGCAAGGGCAAACCGGGGATCGGCGGCGGCCCGCCGGGCGACCTGTACGTGCGGGTCCACACCGGCAAGCACCCGATCTTCGATCGCAAGGCCAACGACCTCAAGGTACGGATCCCGATCTCCTTCACCGAGGCGGCGCTCGGCGCCGAGGTCTCCGCGCCCACGCTCGACGGGAAGGTGACGATCAAGATCCCGCCCGGCACGTCGAGCGGCAAGGTCTTCAAGGTGAGCGGCAAGGGCGTCCACACCGGCAAGGGAACCGGCGACCTCCTCGTCACGGTGGAGGTGACCGTCCCCGGCGAGCTGTCGCCGCGGGCCCGCGAGCTGCTCGAAGAGCTCCGTGACATCGAATCCGAAACCAACCCGCGAGAGCACCTGGGGGTGTAAACGTGGACGACCGACGAACCGAAGCCGTGTACATCATCTCGGTGGCCGCCGAGCTGGCCGGAGTGCACCCGCAGACGCTGCGCATCTACGAGCGACGCGGACTCCTCGCGCCCTATCGGACACCGGGGGGCACCCGCCGCTACAGCGACGAGGACCTCGAGCGCCTCGGGCTGATCCAGGAGCTGACGTCCGAGGGCATCAACATCGAGGGCGTCAAGCGCATCCTCGAACTGCGCGACGAGGTCGAACGCCTCCAGAAGCAGGTGTCCCGGCTGCGCCGCCTCCTCGGTGAGGTGGAGGCGCGCTACCAGAGCGGCGGCAAGCCGCGCGTCGCCTACGCCCGGGTCACCCGCAACCTGCCCGACGTTCGCCGGCCCGACCTCGACGAGATGGGTCGGTGACCCTTCCCATCCGGATCGGAGTCCCGTCGATCTCGTCGGACCAGATGCGCGAGGTCGATCGGATCATGGTCGAAGACCTCCACATCGAGCTCGAGCAGATGATGGAGAACGCCGGCAGCACCCTCGCGCTCCTGGCGGACATGCGCTTCTCCCCATCCTCGGCGACCGTGCTCGCAGGGCCCGGGGGCAATGGTGGCGGCGGCCTCGCGGCCGCCCGGCACCTCGCCAATCGCGGCGTCAGCGTCACCGTCGTCCTCGAACGGGACGAGCTCGCGCCCGCTCCCCACCACCAGGCCGACATCCTTCTGAGGATGGGGGTCGCCTTCTCCCCGAGCCCGGTGTCCGCCGACCTCGTCGTCGACGCGGTGCTCGGGTACGGCGTCCACGGAGACCCCCGCGGCCGCGCGGCCGAGCTGATCGCATGGGCGAACGACGAGCGCTCCCCGATCCTCTCCCTCGATGCCCCCAGCGGCCTCGACCTCACGACCGGCGCGGCCGGCACGCCCACGGTCCGGGCCGCGGCGACCCTGACCCTGGCACTGCCCAAGCGGGGGCTCGAGGTGCGGCCCGATCTCGTGGGTGAGCTCTACCTGGCCGACATCTCGGTGCCGGCGGAGGTGTACGCGGCGTTCGGCCTGGAAGTGGCGGACCCCTTCGAGGCCGGCCCGCTCGTCCGACTCCTCTGAACGTCAGGAACGGGCGACGTCGCAGACGGCGACGTCCTCGTCGATGCCCCTGAACCGCTCCTCGATCGGGTCGCCGTAGCGGATCCCCGGCACCGCGCCTGCCTCGTCGCGCACCGGCAGCGTCACACGCACATGGCCGCCGGTAGCGCTCCCCGCCACCCGGGAGGCGAGATTCACCGTGTGTCCGACGACGTCACCCCCGAGCCGGACAACGGACCCGAGATGGCCGCCGGCGCGCAGGCGGAGATCGTCCGGGGCTGCGGACACGAGCTCGAGCGTGGCGAGGACGGCGGCGCGCGCCGTCGTGAACGTGGCCATGTGCCCGTCTCCGAGACGCTTCACCACCTCACCTCCCCGGCCGAGGACGATCTCGTCGACGACGTCGTAGTGGGTCCGGAGCAACCGGCTGGCAACGGCGTCTCCGGCGTCCTCGGTGTACGAGGTGAACCCCTCGAGATCGGTGAAGACCACGGTCAACGCCGCACCCTCCGAGCCGGAGGAGGCATCCGCGGCGACCTCCGACTGCGCCCCGAGCAGCTCGATCGTCTTGATGTTCGTTCCCTGCAGCAGCGACGGCTGCTCGGAGATCCGGTTCGCGGCGGCGCGCAGGCGGAAGAGGGGGGCGAGCGGGTCGGCCTCGGGATCGCCCAGCCACGACTCGTCGACAACACCGAGCTCCTTCAGCTTGGCGATCGCGTCGGGATTCTCCTGCAGCAGGTAGGCGACGCGACGCACCACCAGACGCTTGACTCGATCACCGAAGGACTCGTGCCCGCCCACGAGATGGACGGTACCGCGTCAGCCCCCGACGCGTACGCCGCGCCAGAAGGCGACCCTCCCGGCGATCGCCGAGGCAGCGGTCCACGGGGTGGGGTGGTACCACGCCGCCGCGTCGTTGCGCTCCACGCCCACCACGACGTCGAGGTAGGACGCCGTCCCCTTCCGGGACCAGACGCTGGACCGATCGCCGTCCTCGAAGAAGATCCGGTTCAACGAAGCCGTCGGGAACCAGTGGTCCCCCTCGACGACGACCGTCTCGTGGCTCAACTCGACCGGCGTGCCATCCATTCCGCACGCGAGGACGCCCGCCGGAGCAGGCGGGCGTCCTCCAGGGTGCGGTCGGCTACCTCTGCAGCGCGTCGCGGATCTCGCGGAGGAGGACGACGTCCTCAGGCGGGGCGGCCGGTGCCGGCTCCTCACCGCTCTCCTGCCGCTTCTGCCACTCGTTGAACGGCTTGACCACGAACAGGAAGAGCGCCAGCGCGATGAGCAGGAACGTCACCACCTGGGTGAGCACCGTCCCGTACAGGAACACGGAGTCGTTGATCGTGAAGGTCAGGTTGTCGAACGACGGCTCACCGAAGATCGCCCCCACGATCGGCATGACGATGCCGCCCACGAAGGCGTCCACCACGGCCTTGAAGGCGAGCGCCATGACCAAGCCGACGGCGATCTCGACCAGATTGCCGCGCGACACGAACGTCTTGAACTCCTGAACCACGGGAACCTCCCACTCGACGACCGCTGGTTGGACTCACGGTACGTGGGTCGGTTCCCGTTCATGCGGCAATCGGCGCGTCGTCGCGAAGCCGGCGATCCCCTTCGTAGGGGAGGATCTGGATGATCTCGCCCGCCGTGATCCGGGCCTGGATCGACCGCCAGGTGGCGGCCTCGAACAGGTCGCCGTGCGCGCCCTCGAAGGCGCGTCGCAGCGGAGGGGGCACTCCGAGGAAGGACCGGAACTCCTCGGGGAAGACGTCCGACTCGCCCACGCCGAACCACGGCTCCGCGGCCATCTCGTCCTCGGGGTGCAGCGGCACCGGCATCACCCGGAAGTTCACGTCCTCCAGCATGGTGAGCTCGTCGTAGTCGTAGAAGACGACGCGGCCCGAGCGCGTGACGCCGAAGTTCTTGAGGAGCATGTCGCCCGGGAACACGTTCGAGCGGGCGAGATCCTTGACGGCGTTGCCCATGTCGACGACGGCTTCGATCGCCGCCTCCTCGCCAGCCGTTCGGATGTAGACGTCGAGCGGCGTCACCCGGCGTTCGACGTACACGTGATGCAGCACCACCGTGTCGCCATCGACGCCGACCGATCTCGAGGCGGTGGCGATCAACTCGTCCAGCACCTCCCGGGAGAACCGGGACCGGTCGAAGGCGAGGTGTTCGAACTCCCAGGCGTCGATGAGCCGCCCCGCCCGATCGTGCCGGGACACGAGCCGGTAACGGTCCATGACGTCGCGTCGTGTCGTCTGCTTCGGCGGCGGGAAGCGGTCGCGGATGATCT
>DATHYU010000047.1:0-3514 GCA_035458965.1 Acidimicrobiia bacterium
TCGAGGTCGTGGTCTCGGGCTCGTCGGCGACCTGGGGATCATCACCTCCGAAGAGGATGAGCGGGATGGCGACGGCCAGCGCGATGACGAAGGCCGCGGCGACGGCGACGAGACCGGTTCGCCGCCATGTAGGCGCGAGCCGCCTCGGCTCGAGCTCCATGATCTCGGCCAGCGACGGCCGGGCCTCGGTCAGGAACTCGGGCAGCTGCTGGTCGGGGAGCACCGGGTTGGCGTCCCGGAAGCGCCTGACGAGGTCGGGGGCGACGGTCATGCCGACCTCCTCTCGCGTCGGAAGGCCTGCGTGCCGTGGACGCGTTCCGTCCCCAGCTCGCGGGCCAGGTGATCGAGCGCCCGGTTCAGCCGCTTGGTCGCGGCGTTCGGTGAGCACCGCATGGCGGCGCTGATCTGCTCGCGGGGCAGCTCCTCCCAGAGGGCGAGACGGAGGATCTCCTGGTCCCCGTCCGCAAGGCGTCCGAGCGCTTCGAGGACCTCGGTCTGCTCTTCGTCCCGCACGACGATCGGTTCCGGCTCGAGCCCGCGCAGCCCGTCGGGGTCACGCAGCTTCGATGCTGTTCTCCGCTGTCTTCGGCCCGAACGGTTCTGGTTCGCGAGGACGCGTTTGGCCACTCCGTAGAGCCACGGAAGCGGGTGATCCATCGGGAGGTCGGAGCGTCGGCGCCAGGCGATGGCGAAGGTCTCGGCGGTGGCGTCGAGTGCCTGGTGGTGGCCGGTCCGGCGGAGGCAGTAGCGAAGGACGGTGTCGTAGTGGGTGGTGTACACCCGCTCGAATCCGGTCCTGTCCGCCGTGAGCACCGCCAGACCTCCCGACGCACCTCCGATGGTCTCACTGCCGTCTCTGTCCGGATAGGGCCGTAGGTGCCGTGTCGATCGAAGGTTTTCGAAGCACGGCGGCGGGCCCCCGCTCGAGGGTTCGCTGAGGTCTTGGCCGGTCGGGGCCGCTGTCCCCGCGACGACGCGGAGCGCGAGCGACTCGGCTCAGGTGAGCAGTTCGGCGAGCTCCTCCGGGGTGGCAGTGCCCTCGAAGCGTCCGGACACGACGCCGTTCTCGTCGACGACGAACACCCACGGCTCGGTCGGCAGCCGCCAGTCGATCACGGCCTGGACCGTCTGCAGGTTCTGAGGATCCTGCAGGTTGGTCCACACCTCCACGTGGAGGAAGTTCACGTCGGGGTACGACGGGGCTAGCGCCTTCATGGAGTCCATCGTCGGCGCGCAAATGCCTGTCGAGCAGAAGGCCGGCGTTGCGAAGACGATGACGCTCTTGCGTCCCGAGGTGACGGCCTCGGCGATGCTCAACTCGTAGAACGACGGCTCCGGGTTCGGGTCGGTGGTGATCTCCGCGAGGGCGCCGACGTCTGCGGCCGTGACCGACTCGCTCGGCGGTGCCGGGTCGCCAACGCCCACCGTCATGGGCTCCTCGAGCACCTGGAACACGAAGGGCTCGAGGCGGCCGCCCTCCTTCGGAAGGACTTCGGCCTCCCAGATCCCGGCCTCCGGGAAGGTCACGTTGACCCGGTAGAGGCCGCTCACATCGGGGATCGCCCACAGGAACCCCGCCTCGGCGGTGATCGCCTCGTCGGGCCGGCCCTCCGGGTAGAGCCGCACGTCGACCGGGGCCTCGGGGGAGGGGAGCCTCGCTCCCGACTCGTCCGTGATCGCGATGAGGAGTCGCTCTGGCCCGACGGCCACGTTGCTCGACGCAGGGAACGCGAAGGCGTCCTCCGGGAACGGTCCGGTTCCCTCGTCGCCCCCGCATGCAGACGCAACCAGGGCGAGAGACACGAGTAGGAGAACGAGTCGCTTCATGGAACGCGAGGCTACCGGCGGCTCCGGCGTCTGCTGTCTGCTGCCTGCCGCCCGCTTGTCGATCCGCTCGATCCGGACGTTCACGCCGGGGTGGCGAGCGGCTCCCGGCAGTAGTCCACCGGGGTCGCGAAACCCGACGGTCGCTCGCGTGCCAACCAACCGTTTGTTTGGTAGGGTCCCCGCCACAGTCCGGTCGGACTCCGGTGCGACCGGCTTCCAACGAGGGAGGAATCAAAGACAATGCGTGGACGAACGCGATTCTTGATCGCTCTGCTCGTCCTCGCGCTCGTCGCAGCCGCTTGCGGTGATGACGACGACGCCGGGACGACGCAGGCGACCACCGCCACCACCGCTGCCGCGACGACGACCACGGCCGCCGCCACCACGACGACGGCCGGGACGACGGAGACGACGGCTGCGGCCACGACGACGACAGAGGCGATGACGACCGAGGTTCCCAGCAGCCCCGACGACGGCGTCACCGATGACGTCATCAAGATCGGCTGGATGGGCGACCTGACCGGCCCGACGGCGGGCACGCAGGCCTACACGGCCGCAGGTGCCGCCGCCTATGCCGCGTTCGTGAACGCCAACGGCGGCCTCGCAGGCCGTGAGATCGAACTGATCGAGAAGGACGACCAGTACTCGGTCGAGACCGGCACGACGAACTACTTCGCGCTGGTCGAGGACGACAAGGTCCTCGCGATCAGCGGCCAGGGTGGCTCCGGCATCATCGCTGCGATCAAGGAAGACATCCGGGACTCCAACGTTCCGTTCGTCGCCCCTCAGCAGACCACCGATGACCAGTTCGACGTCCCGAACTTCACCAACGTCCTCGCTCACTACGGCGACCAGGCCGACATCGTCGTCGGCATCGCCGCAGACGAGGTCGGCGGGTGCGAGAGCCTCGTGATGGCCTCCGTGGGCCTCGAGGTCGCCTCCGGTGAAGAGTGGGCCATCTACATCAAGGACACGGTCGAGAAGTGCGGTGGCACCTACACGGGCCACGTGCGCATGCCGCTCACCGGCTCCGACGCCGATGCACAGGTGCTCGAGCTCAAGGGCTGGGTCGACTCCGAGGGCCTGAACTACATCGCCTCCCACGGCTCGCCGTCGGCGGCGCTGCGCCTGATCAACTCGATGGAGGCCCAGGGCCTCGATCTCCCGATCGGCACGATCTTCGCCCAGATCGCCGAGAACATCTATCTCGAGGGATCGGCGGAGATCACGGACCGCTACTGGGGCGTTCACACCTACACGCCGTCGAACATCTCGACGCCGGGTAACGATGAGATGAACGCATTCGTGGCCAGCTCCGGCAATTCGCGGTTCACGGAGAACGTGTTCAACGTGAACTTCGTGGTCGGATGGGTCGGCATGAAGATCACGGTCGAGGCGGCTCGCCAGACCATCGCCCGTGACGGCACGCTCACGCGTGACGGCATGCTCCTGACGCTCGACAACCTGCAGTTCGACACCGGTGGCCAGACCCCGGCCCTCGACTGCACGAACCCGGGCAACGCCTGCGGTGCGGCTGCACGCCGTTACCAGTGGGACTTCGACACGATGCAGCTCGAGGCCGTCGGCACCTACGCAGACGCCGCCGTGTTCCTCGACTACACGTACGGCCTTGGCGGCAACTAGCAGCTAGGAAAGGAGATGTGCCGGGGGCGTCGGGCCCCGGCCC
>DATHYU010000048.1:0-5104 GCA_035458965.1 Acidimicrobiia bacterium
CGTCCACCTGGTGGCGGAGTTGCGACTCGAGGTATCGCTCCGCCGCCTCGCGACTCTCCCAGACCGCCACCGCCACTGCATCTTCGGGGTCGTCGACCCCCTCGAGGTAGTAGGCGTGAAGCAGCCCCGGCGTCTCCTTGAAGCGGCGGAAGAACTCGTCCATCTCGTCACTGGGTTCAGCGCGAACCCTCAGGATGTACGCAAACATCGTCGACCCCTCCCTGGAGTTGGACCCGACCCTCCGTGGGTCGAGCGACACCTGAGAGATTAGCGACGACCGGCCGACCGGTCTGAGGGACCGGCGAACGAACACCGCCAGGGCGTTGCGGCCATTTCATCGAGGAGCCCCAGGTCGTCGGGTGAGGTCCGACCGGTCTGAAAACCCGGAGGCCGGCGGTTCGACCCCGCCCCTGACCACCCTCCATCGCAGCCCGCCGATCCGGTGAGATCGCCCGGGCGAGTCGCCCCAAGCCGAACCCGTCTGCTATCACAGCGGGACCGGCCTGTCGGGGAGCGAGGGGTTCAAGCCGTGAGAAGACTGCTCGTGATGGGCTTCGCTCTCGGGTCGATGCTCATGGCCGGCACGGTGAGTGCGTTCGCCGGCGAGCCCGCGTTCCCCGCGGAAGACGAGGTCGCCGCGGGATCACCGGCACCGGAGCCGGTCGACCCACGCCGGCCTCTGCCGGGGACGATCGCTCTCACGTTCGACGACGGGCCCGACCCGAAGTGGACTCCGTACATCCTCGATGTTCTCGACCGTCTCGACGTCGTCGCCACGTTCTTCGTGGCCGGGTTCCGGGTGGAGTGGTATCCCGAGATCGCACAGGACATCGTCGAGCGCGGCCACTCGCTCCAGAACCACTCCTACGGGCACGGGAACCTGACGGAGCTCTCCGACTCCGCAGTGAGGCGAGACGTCGAGAGAGGAACCCAGGTCATCGTCGATGCGGCGGGCGTCCTGCCGACGTGCATGCGACCGCCGTATGGGGCGACCTCGAGCAGGACCACGCAGATCATCGAGGAGCTCGGGCTGCACGTGGTGATCTGGGACGAGAACTCGGCGGACTACGCGCACCAGTCGTCGAGTGTGCTTCGTTCGATCTCCCATCGCTGGGAGGACGGCGAGTCCGTGCTCATGCACGACATCTACGGGTTCCTGTACGACGAGGGTGTGCTCGAGGACCTCGTGGCCGAGGTTCGCTCGCGCGATCTCGGGTTCTCGGTCATCTGCGAGAACATCAGGCAGCCCAGCGTCTTCTCCTTCAAGAGCCTCGTGAGGTGAGCGGGCGCGATCGACATCCGTGACGATGGGGTTCGTCCCGACGACGCCGGTGTGCCCGACCCCACCTGGAACTCCGTTCTCCTCGCTAGCGTCTGAAGAGTCATGCAGCGACGCATCGCGCTCCTGATCGGACTCCTCCTGGTCGCGACGGCCTGTGGAGACGACGACGCCGTGACGACCGTGTCCTCCACGGCGGCCGGATCGACGACCACCACGGTTCCGGAGACGTCGACGACGACCACGACCGCGGCCACGACCACGATCGCAGAGACCACCACGACGACAGCACCGCCGACCGGTCCGCTCGCCGGATTCCTGGCCGCCCCCGTCGAGGACCCCTTCTTCGGCAGCGGGTTCCACGACGTCGCCGCCACCGACGACACGAACAGCCGCATGGTGTCGGCGGACGCGGTGCGCGACGACGACCTCCTCGTGCTGGAGCCCCTCGATCCGGAACCGATCCTCACCGGCCTCGGTGAAGGCGAGCTCCTCGTCACCGCCTCGATCGAGGGTCCGTCGGGTGAGCCGGCCCCGACGGCGACCGTGCTGTACGCCCTGGGACCGAACGGCTGGAGCGTCTACACGACGGTCTCCGACGCATCCGTCCTCACCTACCTCGAGACCACGACCGACTATCAGGCACGCGGGCCGAGCGGCGCCGTCGTCGTCGTGCCCACGATCACCCGCTTCGACTGGGCGGGACGGGCGCTCTTCACCGCCGACGTCGCCGTGTACCGCGACGGGGAACCGGACACCCCGGCGTTCGAAGCCGAGATCGAGTGCACGGTGACCGCCGAGTACGAGTGCATGCTGATCAGTGACGACGGGGTGCTCCGCCCCGGCGACGAGGGCGAGGCCGTTGAGGCACTGCAAGCCCAGCTCGGCGCCATCGACTACTACGACGGCGTGGGCGACGGCACCTACGACGAGGACGTCACCGAGGCCGTCCGGCTCTTCCAGCGCGACTACCGCCTCGCCCAGGACGGCAAGGCGGGCCCGAACACGCTCCGCGTCCTCGGCGAGGTGGCCACCGGGGAGTCGGAGATCGTGATGGCCCGGCCCGATCGAGTGGGGACCGTCGAGTTCGGGGTCCCGGCGCCGACGGCCCGAGCCGCCCTCGTGGAGATCTTCGGCACCCCGACCGCCGACACCGGCTGGTACACGGACGCGTGCGACGGCAGCCAGTGGAACAAGGTGTCGTGGGCCGGGTTCACCGCGATCTTCACGGACCGCAGTGGCACCGAGATCTTCGACGGCTGGCACGTCGACGACCTGTCCGCCGTGCCGACCTGGCTGTACTTCGCCGGGGGCATCGGCCCCACGACCACCTGGGCCGGTCTCCAGGCGCTCGGCGCCGGGTACGAGCCCGGATACGGCGGCTTCTGGTACCTCGACTCGCCCCCCTACAACAACGGACGGTTCACGCTCGACCCGGGAGACCAGCCGCCGCCGGACGCCACGATCGCCAGCTTCGGGACCGCCACCGGCGCCTTCGTCAGCTGCTGAAGCCCGGCTCGTGCGCTGCAGTGCGTGGCCTGGCCTGGCCGAGACCGTCGGAGGTCCCGGACACCGGGGGGAGACCTAGTCCGAGGTGGGCCCGCCCGGGGGGTTGGCGGCGATGATCGTCGCCGCGACCAGGATGAGAGCGGCGACACCGCCGAAGAGCCAGATCCCGATCTCGTGCGGAACCTCGAGCAGGAGCCAGCCGAAGCCGCCGATCACGGAGGCGGCGACGAGCGCCCCGATCGTCGGCAGCCCGACGGCCGTCATCGTCTCGCGCATGAACGCCGCAGGGGACGTCGGCCATGCCTCGCCCTCGAAGCCGAACAGCTCGGCGCGCGACATGCGCTCGACGGTTCCGGCGACGATGGCGCCGGTCACGGCGCCGGCGACGAGGGCCACCACGATCGCCCGGTAGACGGAGACGCTCAGCGCCCCCAGCTCGGTGCGAGCACCGACGGCGAGCAGGACCCGTGACGAGGCGAATCCAACGATCGTCCCGGCGATCCCGCCGACGACGAGGAGCGGCGTCAACGCGAGCTTGCCCTCCTCCGGCGCGGCCTCGCGTCCGACGGCGTACCCCACGGCGCCGAAGACGATGCCGGCGATCGCCCCGGCGACGGAGATGAGCAGGTATGCCCCTCCCTGGGAGACCTCGAAGGTCGGCCGGGCCCGGCTGGTCGCCTTGTCGAGGAGGACGGCGTCGACCCCGGTATCGATGACCCGTGAGGCGGCGAGCGCGAGCACCGCGAGCGCCGCCACGACGCCGAGGACGGCACCCAGGCCGCTGGCGATGGCGAATCGACGTGTCACGCAGGCCTCTCGGTCGGACGGGGCGGGAGTCTAATCACCCGTCGGCATCGCCCTTGCCGCCGAGCCCCGAGAGGATGTCGACGCCCGTGGCGTTCTCGATCTGCTCGGTGATCTTGATGACGGCCGCGGGGAGCTGGCTCAGCATGCCGGGCAGTCCTCCGCCGGAGCCGTTGCCGCCGGAGTCGATCACCGAGATGCGGTCGATCTCCACGCCCTCGATGGTCCCGACGATCTTCTGGATCAGCTCGGGCAGCATGTTGAGCACGAAGATCCGTTGGGCGTCCGGGCCGGCCGCCTGATACTGCTCGACCAGCCGCTGGAACACCTCGATCTGCGCCGCGCCGTCTTCGACGATCTTCGCCGCGAGCCCCTTCGCCTCCAGTTCGGCCGCCTCCTTCGCGGCGCGGGCGGGGGCGACCACGTCGGCCTCGAGACGCCGGTTCTGCAGCTCGATCCTCTCGTGCTCGAGCTCCTGCTCGGCGACGACACGGGCCTTCTCACCGGCGACCTTGGCCTCCTCCTCCTTCGCCAAGGCCTCTCGCTCCAGCTCCGCGCGGCGAACCCGCAGGGTGTTGTTCTTGTCGACGATCTCGAGCTCGGCGTCCACCCGGGCGATCTCGGCACGGCGCCGCTGCTCGGCCTCCTCCTCCTCTGCCTCCGTCTCGCGCCGCGCCTCGGCGACACGCGCCTCCTTGAGCACCTCGGCCGTCTGCTTGCGGCCGACCGAGTCGAGGTAGCCCACCTCATCCGTGACGTTCTGGATCTTCAGGACGTCCAGGTCGAGCCCCAGCGTCTTGATGTCGTCGTCCGCCTCCTCGATGAGGGTCTGCGCGAACTTCAGGCGATCCTCGTTCACCTCGACCGGCGTCAGCGTGGCGAGAACGCCGCGGAGGTTCGCCTCGAGGGTCTCCTTGGCGATCTGCTGGATGTACTCGGTGGGCCGGCTGAGGAAGCGTTCGACGGCGTTCTCGAGCAGCCCGGGAGTCGAGGAGACCTTGACGTTCGCGACGCCCTGGACGTCGAGGGGGATGGCACCCTTCGAATAGGCGTTGCGCACCGACACCTCGATGGCGATGGTGTTGAGTTCGAGCCAGTCCACTCGCTCGAGCAGCGGGATCCGCATCGTGCGTCCGCCGCGGATCACGCGATAGCCGAGGTCGCGCTCGCCGACGGTGCGGCGGCGGCCGGAGATCACGGCGACCCGGTTGGGAGGGCAGATGACGATGAGGCTCTTGATCGACGCGATCACGACGACGATCGCCACGACGACGATGCCGGCGAGCACGACGGCGACGTCCATGTCCTGTCCCTTCAGTCGAATTCGTCGAGGGAGGCCACGTAGGCCGCCCCGTTGTCCAGCTTGACGACGACCACGTGGTCGCCCGCTGCGAAATCCCGCTCCCGATAGGCGGTCGCCACCAGGTACAGCCGCTGGCCGTCGAGGTCGAGCGAGATCTTCCCCTTCGAGCCGGCCGTGAACGGCACGACCACCTCGCCGGCGCGGCCTTC
>DATHYU010000049.1:0-2345 GCA_035458965.1 Acidimicrobiia bacterium
GTGCGAAACTCGCGGATGAAGGCTGCCGCCTCGGTCTCCTGGGTGATCGGCGCCATGATGTACTGCATCATCTCGCGGTCGGAGAAGTTCCTGTAGACGCCCGACTCGTGCTCCCAGGTCAGTTCGACGAGCGAGAGGCGCCCGGTCTCCAGGACCGGGAACTCGGTGGGGAGTCGGCGCTCGTCCACGGTCCGACCCTACATCCGGTGAGGGCGACGTGCCCGGTGTCCGCCTCGACCGGGCTCGCCGTGCTCCCGGGCACGGAGGGACCGAAGCCACTACCGGAACGGCACGGTTGGCGCGATACCGGGTGGATGACCGATCGGGCCGACGCGGCGTCGGCCATCACCCCGTCGGGCTTCGATGAGGTCTCGGATGAGCCCTGTGTCGGACGGACATCCGGTGCTCGCGTCAACCCGAAGGAGCCTTTGGGCGTGATACTCGCGTGTGGATGACGAACGACCGACAGGTGTCGGATCGAGAGGCCGGACCGGTGGTGGGGGTGCCGGAGCCCTTCGACCGCTTCTACGCGCGCGAGTACCGCAGGGTCCTCGCCCTCGCGTACGGGCTGTCCGGCTCGCGCTCGGGCGTCGAGGACATGACGCAGGAGTCCTTCGCAGCGGCGTTTCGCGATTGGGACCGGGTCGGCCGGTACGGCGACCCCGGCGCCTGGGTGCGCCGTGTCCTGGTCAACCGGTCGGTCTCGGCATGGCGACGCCGCGTGTCGGAGCTGCGGGCCGTGCTGCGGCTCGGCGGGGACACGCGTGCCCGGCCCGTCGAGCTCGATCCGGCCGTCGACGAGGTGTGGGGCGAAGTCCGGCGGTTGCCGAAGCGCCAGGCCCAGGTCGTCGCGCTGATGTACGTCGAGGATCGATCGATCGAGGACATCGCCGCGATCCTGGGGTGTTCGACGGGCGCCGTGAAGCAGCACCTCTTCCGGGCGAGGAAGCGGCTCGCGGAGCGTCTCGATGAGGACGGGGGTGTGCGATGAGCCTCGATTCACGTCTACGGGATGCGAGCCAGGCGCTCACGAGGAGCGTCGAGCACTGTGCGCCCGGCGATGCGGAGGCGATGGTCCGCCAATCGAGACGCAGGAGTGCCATCGGGGCTGTCGCCGTCGTCTTCGTGGTCGCCCTGGCCGTCGGCGGAACGGCGTTCTTCGTGACGGCGGGGGGTGACGGGGCTCCCGTCGCCGGACCGGCCTCCACGCCTCTCGACACCGCCGGCCCGCTCGAGCTCACCTGGACGCAGCACCAGCTCGACGGGCGGATCACCTATCCGGCCCGCTGGAAGGAGGGGTACGTGGGACTCCTCGACGGCGTGGTCGCCACGTCGCCGGACGGCGCGGTGGATTGGACCGTGCTGACGAGCCAGCCTCCGATGCTCTCGGGTTCGTCGGCCGGAGACTGGTCCGCCATCGCCCTGGTGGTCGTCGAGGACGATCTGGTGGTGATCGACGCCCGCGAGGGCAGGCCGATCGCTGCGCAGCGGAGCGACGACGGCGCGGCCTGGCGTGACGTGCCGTTCGTCGGGGCGACCGCGCCAGGGTCGGAGGGCTCGCTGGTGTCGGTGTTGGCCAGCGAGGAGGTCGGGCTCGTCGCGGTCCGCGACTCGTACGAGTCCGGATGGACGCGGGACGCCTGGGCCCTTTCCGGTGATGCCTTCGTCCCGGCCCCGGACCTGCTCGCGATCGCGGCGATGCCCCTGCCCTCGTGGAGCGCAGACGTGCGCCCCGCACCGATGAACGTGGTGCCGCCCGCCGGTGTCGCCGTCGTCGCCGAGCGAGGGGGCCGTTACACCGGGTTCGTCGGCGAGGATGGCGTCGAGGCTGGAAGGGCGATGGCCTACACGTCGGTCGACGGGCGCTCCTGGGATCCGATCGCCCCGGTGGCGGCCGACGTGGTCGCCGAGTGCAACGAGCTGGAGTGGCGCCGGACCGTCACCCCGGACATCGTCGAGACCGGACCGCTCGGATGGTTCGCGGCAGGGAGCGACGGATGCGTCTCCGGTGTGATGTGGCACTCGGGGAACGGGTTGGACTGGCATCGAATCGCCGAGCTCGACCAGATCCACGCCTGGGTGTTCCAGGCGGCGTTCCCCTCTCCCTTCCCGCCGGTCTTCCTCGTCGAAGAGGAGCGGGTCGTCGTCTACGCGGCCCAACGGTATCCGCGGAGGTCGTTGTGGAACGCGTGGGTCGGGCGGTCCCCGACACGCGAGACGGTCCCGAGCGACGGCGCATGGGGTCGATACGGCGAGTGGACCGATCGTCTCGAGGCGGTCATCGAGGACGAGCTCCTGTTCGTCGAGGCGTTCGACGCGACCTATGAGGGTCTCGTGAGGTGCAC
>DATHYU010000050.1:0-2520 GCA_035458965.1 Acidimicrobiia bacterium
CCCGCGCAGCGCGAGGATCACGCGTTCGACGGACTCGGGGGAGGTCTCGGGCCACACCCGTGCCTGTTCGCGGGTGCCGAGATGTCGGAACGGCATCACGCGAACCGGGATGGTCCGATCGACCGATCGCAGGAACGCCGACCAGGTCTTCAACTCCTCTTCGGTGTCGGTCACGCCCTCCACGACGAGCAGCCGGACCTCGGCGAGCTTCCCCCGTTTGGCGAGGAAGGCGATGGACGCCTTCACCGGTTCGTTCGAGTGGCCGGTGATCCGCCGGTGGACGTCGTCGTCGGCGGCCTTGAGGTCGACCATCGCCCCGTCCATGGCCGGCATGAGGCGCTCCCAGCTGCGACGGTCGAGCGTGCCGTTCGTGTCCACGAGCGTGGTGAGACGGGCCAGGTCGCGATCGCCCTTGATCGCCTCGAAGAGCCCGACGAGCCCGTCGAGCTGCAGGGTCGGCTCGCCACCGGTCACCGTCACGCCCGAGAGGAAGGCGGCAACGGCCCGGATCTCGGCGACCAGATCCTCGATCGAGAGCAGCCGGATGGCCGGGTCGGCGTCGATCGGGCAGGGGGCGATGCACGCCCGGCAGCGATCACAGGCCGAGCCGTCCCAGGCGACGACGTCGGGTGCCGGGAGCGACAGGGCCCCGTGTGGGCAGGCGTCGACGCAGGCCCCGCAGGCGTCACAGCGGCCGATCGTGGAGGGGTTGTGGCAGGCGACGCAGTCGAAGTTGCAGCCCTGGAGGAACAGAACGAATCGGTTGCCCGGTCCGTCGACGGCGCTGGAGGTGAGCGTGCCGGCCACCTCGAGGCGCGGAGCTCCGCTTCGGATCTCGATGGGATGGCGAACGAGGCCGAGGGTCACTCGACGAAGGCGCTGAGCCGCGGATCGAACTCGTGGCTGATCACCCGGGGCACCCGGTCGAGCAGGCCCCAGTTCTCGACGGACCCGGCGGCGAACACGGTGCTGTTGATGCGGGAGCCTTCCTCGCGGAACCGCTCGACGTCGGAGCGCCGCATCATGTAGCCGGTCACCCGCACCAGCTCGCCGCCCTCGACGTTGAAGGTCATCTCACGCATGCCGTGGGCGAAGGCACCCTTCGTGACGTCGACGATCGCATCGGGATTGGCCCGCACCGACCCTTCGAGGGCGAAGATGTCGCTGATCCCCGACGCGAAATGGTGGTGGTGCGGGGCCACGGTGAGGATGTGGTCGACGAGCTCCGGCTCCTCACCGATTCGCAGGCGGGCTCCGGCGGTGATCCCCCTGTCGGAGTCGATGCCCGACTGGGCATGGAGCGTCGCCCGACCGTTGCGGCAGTGGGCCACGTCACGGTCTGTCACGATCCCTGCGACCACGTCGATCACTCGTCGAGCCAGGTCGGCGGCCTCGTCGTGGTGGCCGTATCGGTGGCCCGGCAGCAGCGTGTCGACGAGCTCGGCCATGCCGAAGATCCCGAACATGGCGGTGAAGCGGTCCGGATGGATGATGCCCTCGTGGACGAGGAAGGAGTGCTCGTAGAAGCGGGCCTCCTCGACGAGGTACCGCACCCGGGCCTCGATGACCTCGAAGGTCAGCTCGGCGTGGGCCGGGAGGGTCGTCTTCAGGAAGTCGTCGATCGAGCCGGTGTGGCGGCGGGCGCTCTCGGCGAGGTTCAACCGCACCAGCGTGTGCGATCCGCCGCCGAGCGGCAGGGTGTTGTAGCAGCTGACGACCCCGTAGCCCTCGGGGAAGTCGGCGCGGATCATGGCGTCGTTGGCGACGTGCGGCTTGTTGACGGCGGCGATCGAGACGGCCGCCTCGCGGAGCAGGTCGTCGGAGCCGATCTCGGGGTCCCACTTCAGCGTCAGGTTCGGGACGACCTGGGCCAGCGCCCGGTCGACGCGGAGGGCGGATCGGGCGATCGGGTTGTCGGTCGGTCCGATGTTGGCGTGGGCGAAGGCATCGGGGATCGTGCGATCGAGGAATCGCCAGAGGCGGGTCATGATCCGATCGAGGCGCTCCTCGTCCCATGAGTCGTCGAGGTAGGGGAGCAGCAGGGTGTCGAGATCGCCGAAGTACACCGGGTACGACGTGATCGATGGGACGTGGTGGTAGAGGATCTGCAGGAAGTCGACGGCCTCCTCGAGGTCTGCCGGCGCATCCAACTCGAGGTACTCCGACCCGTTCCGAAGCGCGTGGGCGTAGTCGGGGAGGAGGTAGCGCGGCCGGTACGGGGCAGGGCCCTCGAAGAGGTCGGTGACCAGCCCTGTCTCCATCGCCCGCTCGGCGTCGGCCGACAGCTTCGGGTACGGGAGCTGGCCCTCGGCGGTCAAGGCGAGCTGCAGCAACCGCTGGCGGTACCCGAGCTTCGGCGAGGTCACGATGTCGGCGATGCGGTCACGAATGTCGTCGGCCAACGGCGTCTCCCGGTGAGGCGACCCGCCCATGATCGCACATGATCTCGCCGTCGGGCCCGGAAACCTCCCTCGGGTGCGGGGTACGCCGGGCGTTCCGATCAGAATGTCCGATCATGCG
>DATHYU010000051.1:0-6232 GCA_035458965.1 Acidimicrobiia bacterium
GAAGCCGGCGGCTCGGGAGTCATCGTGGCCGACCTGCCCGTCGACGAGTCGGGCCCGATCCACGAAGCCGTGGAGGCCGCCGGGCTCGGCATGGTGCTGTTCGCCGCCCCCACGACCTCCGAGGAGCGGCTGCGGCTCGTCGCCGACGCCCATCCGGTCTTCGTGTACGGCGTCGCCGAGATGGGTGTGACGGGGGAGCGGGACCGGGCGAGCGATCGCGCCGGCGACCTCGCCGCCCGGGTGCGGGTGCTCACCGACACCCCGCTCGTGCTCGGTGTCGGCATCTCGGGGCCCGATGCCGCACGAGCCGCCGCCGCCGTCGCCGACGGCTTCATCGTCGGGACGGCACTCGTGCGGCGGGTGCTGGACGCCCCGGATGCCGCGGCCGCCCGTGTGGCGCTCTCCGATGCCGTGGGCGAGTTCGCGGCGGCGGCGAGGCGCTGATGGACTACCTCCGCGTCGCCGGTGCGCAGCTCAACCTCCGGGTCGGAGACATCGATGGCAACGTCGAGCGGATCCTCGAGACGATCGCCTGGGCGGAGGAGTGCCAGGCCGACGTGCTGCTCCTGCCCGAGCTGGCGATCACCGGCTACCCGCCGGAGGACCTGCTGCTCCGCAAGGCCTTCGTCGACGCCAATCTCGCGGCGCTGCATCGCCTGGCGGCGGCCTCGGGAGAGACGGCCGTCGTGGTGGGCGTCGTCGATCGATCGTCGGGCGTCCGTCGTGACGATGCGGGCCACGACCGTCTGCACAACGCCGCTGCGATCCTCGCCGGCGGCCAGCTCCGGGGGATGTACCACAAGGGCCGGCTCCCCAACTACTCGGTCTTCGACGAGGACCGGTACTTCTGGCCGGGGGACGATCCGGCACTCCTCTTCGAGATCAACGGCGTCGTCGCCGGGGTGTCGATCTGTGAGGACATCTGGGTCGCCGACGGTCCGCCGCACGCCCAGGCCGATGCCGGTGCCGACATCATCCTCAACATCAACGGCTCGCCATATCACGTCGGCAAGGGCGCAGATCGGGTGGCGATGCTGTCGACACGGGCTCGCGACATGGGTTTGCCCCTCGTCTACGTGAACCTGGTCGGCGGTCAGGACGAGCTCGTCTTCGACGGAGAGAGCATGGTGCTCGACGCGACCGGTGAGCTGCTCTACCGGGCGCCCCAGTTCGACGAGGACCTCTTCTGGGTCGACGTCCCCCTTCCCGAGGAGGCCCGCTCGAACGTCGATGCACGCATCGTCAGCCGGGGCACCCTTCTCGACGGCGACCCGGAGCCCCATCCCGGGTCCGCGGACCGCCTGGACGAGGACGCCGAGATCTACACGGCACTCGTGACCGGCCTGCGCGACTACGTCCTGAAGAACGGCTTCGGCGAGGTGGTCGTCGGCCTGTCCGGCGGGATCGACTCTGCGCTCACGGCGACCATCGCCGCCGATGCCCTCGGACCGGAGAACGTCTGGGGGGTCACCATGCCGAGCCGGTTCTCGTCGCAGGGCTCGGTGGACGACTCGCGTGCGCTCGCCGAGAACCTGGGCATCCGGTTCTCCGAGATCCCGATCGAGCCGCCCTTCACGGGATTCCTCGACACGCTCGGGGAGACCTTCGAGACGACCGAGGTCGACGTCGCCGAGGAGAACCTGCAGGCCCGCACCCGGGGGGCCATCCTCATGGCGATCTCGAACAAGTTCGGCGGCATGGTGGTGGCCACCGGCAACAAGTCGGAGATGGCGGTCGGCTACGCGACCCTCTACGGCGACATGGCCGGCGGGTACGCCGTGCTGAAGGACGTCCTTAAGACGCGGGTGTACCGGCTGGCCCGGTGGCGAAACCGCGACGGCGAGGTCATCCCTCAGAACACGATCGACAAGGCGCCCTCGGCCGAGCTGCGACCCGACCAGAAGGACAGCGACTCGCTGCCTCCCTACGACCTGCTCGATCCGATCCTCCAGCGGTACATCGAGAAGGACATGTCGCCGAAGCGGATCGCCCAGGCCGGCTTCGACCTCGAGCTCGTGCAGCGGGTCGCCCGCATGATCGACCGCAACGAGTACAAGCGCCGCCAGGCCCCTCCCGGCGTCCGCATCACCACCAAGGCATTGGGACGCGACCGCCGCCTCCCGATCACGAACGGCTGGCGCGAAGGCTGAACGCGGCGGCCGTGGGTAGGGTCCCTCCATGGACCTCGCCCGCCGGCGCATCTTCATCGTCCCCACCCGGCGGGATCTCGACGTCGCCGCCGCCATCGGTCATTGGACGGGGAGGCACGGGGAGATCTTCGGCGCGACACCCGAGGTCGGCGCCTACGTCCAGCACCAGCCCTCGTGGGCGGACCAGGAGCGGCTGGGGGGCATCGTGTGCTCGGAGATCTCGTTCCCCGACAGGGAGACGGAGCGGCGCGCCTTCACGTGCGAGTACTACGAGACGAACGTCGCCCCCGACGAGGCGTCGTTCCTGGAGCGCAGCGACCCCTACATGCCACTGATCCGGTCCTCGGAGGTGATCGGCGACTCCGCCGGCGATGCCGAGGTGCTGGTCTTCGGATGGGACGGTGGGGGCCTCCCGAGCGGCCTGGCGGCGGAGATCTGTGAGCTCGATCGCGAGGGACCCCGTGGCGGCCCGGCGCGTCTCCTCATGATCCGAACGAGCACCGGGGGGCGGGCGCAGGAACTCGCCGCCGATCTCAGGGGAGACATCGTCTTCGCGGCGCGCCGCGTCGTGATCGTCTGAGCGACTGGCCCGACACGAAGGGCGCGGCTCCCGTGGAGATACGGCATCGGTGGAGCGGGACCCGCCCGGCCACCGGGACGGTCTGTGGCCCGACCAGGCCTTCGACGGACGCCGGAGGCCGGCTCGTGAGATGCAGGGGCGGATCGGAGCAGGTCGCGTCGTGGGTACCGGGAGGGGGACTCGAACCCCCACGGGATTTCTCCCAGCGGATTTTGAGTCCGCCGCGTCTACCATTCCGCCATCCCGGCGCACTCGCGATGGTAGACCCGCGCCGGTCCCACGATGAGCCGCACGGAACGCCGACTCCTGAAGATCCTCGACGAGCTGGAGCGTCTGCGCGCCGAGCGACGGATGGCGCTCGGCGAGCTCGACATGCTGCGCCACATCGACGACGACGCCCAGCGGGACGCCGCCGTCGGAACGGCCCTCGACCGCGACGATGCCCGGGTCACGGCACAGGACGTGGACCGGTTCGAGCGTGAGGTGGAGCATCTCGACGCGAAGATCGCCGTCCTCGAGGAGAAGAGGCGCGAGATCGCCGCGAAGCTCGGCTGACCCCGTGAGGCGCGTCACCCCGTCGCCCTAGGATCCTCTTCGATGCCGAAGCTCGCCCTCCTCGACGGTCACTCGCTGGCCTACCGCGCCTTCTACGCGCTCCCGACGGACCTCGCCACCCCCGACGGACGGGTGACGAACGCGGTGTTCGGCTTCACGTCGATGGCCATAAAGCTCCTCGGTGACGAGCATCCCGATGCCCTCGCCGTCTGCTGGGACACGCCCCAGAAGACCTTCCGCTCCGAGGAGTTCCCCGAGTACAAGGCGCAGCGCGAGGCGGCTCCCGACCTCTTCCGCAGCCAGCTGCCCCTGATGCGCGAGGTGGCGGAGTCGCTCGAGTTCACGCAGGTCGAGGCGCCGGGATACGAGGCGGACGACATCATTGCGACGCTGGCGAAGCGGGCCGCCGCCGACGGTTGGGAGGTGGTCATCGTCACGGGCGACCGGGACGCATTCCAGATCGTGGGTGGCCCCATCCGCGTGTACTACACCCGGCGGGGGATCAGCGACACGATCGACGTCGATCCCTCCTATGTCGAGGAGCGCTACGGCATCCGGCCGGAGCAGTACGTGGACTACGCCGCCCTGCGCGGCGATCCGTCCGACAACCTGCCCGGCGTCCCCGGCGTCGGCGAGAAGACCGCCACGAAGCTGATCGCCGAGTACGGGGATCTCGAAGGGGTCTACGAGCACCTCGACGAGCAGACGCCCAAGCTGCGCGAGAACCTTGCGGCCGCCGAAGAGCAGGTCTTCCTGAACCGGCGCCTGTCGCGACTGCTCGAGGACGTGCCCGTCGACGTCGACCCCGAGGAGCTCCGGCTCGAGCCCTGGGATCCGGGACGAGTGCGCGAGGTCTTCGACGCACTCGCCTTCCGGTCGCTGTGGCAGCGCCTGCAGGAGCTCGGCGGTGCGGCGGATGCGGCACCCGAGGCCGTGCTCGACGTCGACGTGTCGACCGTGACCTCCACGGAGAAGGTGGCCTCGCTCGTCGAGGGCATGCTCGCCATCGAGCCCGTCTGGGATGTGGACGGGTCACTGGTCGGTCTCGCCGTGGCGGGCGATGGCGAGCACGCGTCCTTCGTGCCCTTCGAGGATCTCGGCCCCCTCGAAGAGGCGCTGGCCGACGGCGCAGTGCCCAAGGTCCTCCACGACGGGAAGCGCCTGATGCGGGCGCTCTTCGAGGCCGACCTGGACTTCCGGGGTCTCGCCTTCGACACCGCACTCGCGGGGTACGTCATCAACCCTGCCGAACGGGCGCCCGATCTCCACGAGCTCGCAGGCCGGGTCCTCGGCCTCGAGATCGAGCCGGCCGACGAAATGGGCGGCAAGTCGGCCTCCGTCGCCCAGGGGGCCTTCGAGTTCGATGCCTCCGGGCCCGACCTCGTCGCGGCAGGGCGCCGGGCCGTGGCGGTCTCCCGGCTCGTCGGGCCGCTGACGGAGCAGCTGGAGGCCCGGGGGAGTCGCGAGCTCTTCGAGACCATCGAGCTGCCCCTCGCCCGGGTGCTGGCGCTGATGGAGGATGCCGGTATCGCCGTCGACACCGCCTACCTCGAGGAGCTGGGGGAGTCGCTCCGTGACCGGCTGGCGACCCTCGAGAAGCAGATCTACGAGGCCGCCGGTGAGCCGTTCAACGTCAATTCGACCCTGCAGCTACGCGAAGTGCTCTTCGAG
Source organism: Acidimicrobiia bacterium (assembly GCA_035458965.1). Lineage (GTDB taxonomy): Bacteria > Actinomycetota > Acidimicrobiia > Spongiisociales > UBA11373 > DATHYU01. Next base: position 4,957 of record DATHYU010000051.1, read on the forward strand.
CGGCTCAAGCTGCCCGTCCTCAAGAAGACTCCGAAGGGGGCGCCATCGACGGACGCCTCGGTGCTGCAGAAGCTCGCCGACGAGCATCCGGTGGCCGAGCGTCTGCTGCGGTTCCGGGAGTTGGAGAAACTGCGGTCGACCTATGTCGACGGTCTGCTCCCCCTCGTGTCCGTGGACGGCCGGATCCACTGCATCTTCAACCAGACGGGCGCGGCGACGGGCCGGATCTCCTCCGAGCAGCCCAACATGCAGAACATCCCGGTTCGCTCGGAGGAGGGACGGACCATCCGACGCGCGTTCGTGGCCGCCCCGGGGTGCACCTTCATCGTCGCCGACTACAGCCAGATCGAGCTACGGATCCTCGCCCACCTGAGCGGCGACCCGGGTCTCGTGGAGGCGTTCACGACCGGGCAGGACATCCATGCGGCGACGGCAGCCAGGGTCTGGGATGTCCCCCTGGCCGAGGTCCCGGCCGAGCTCCGCCGGCGGGCGAAGATGATCAACTTCGGGCTCCTCTACGGGATGGAGGCCTACGGGCTGGCCCAGCGCCTCGAGATCGCGACCGGCGAGGCGCAGGAGCACATGGATGCGTACTTCGCCCAGTTCCCCGACGTGAAGGCGTTCATGGAGGGGATCGTGGACCGAGCCCGGGACACCGGGTACACGACGACTCTCCTCGGCCGGCGCCGCTACCTGCCAGAGCTGTCTTCCGGGAACTTCCGGATCCGTCAGATGGGGGAGCGGATGGCACTGAACGCTCCGATCCAGGGGTCGGCCGCGGACATCATCAAGATGGCGATGATCGCCCTGCAGGCCCGCCTCGAGGATGGCGGGATGGGCACGGCGATGCTCCTTCAGGTCCATGACGAGCTCGTCATCGAGGCGCCCGACGAGGAGGTCGGCGAAGCCCAGGCGCTGACGAAGGAGATCATGGAGGGGGTGGTCGCCCTCGACGTCCCGCTCAGCGTGGACATCGCCACCGGCGCCACCCTCGCCGACACGAAGGCCTGACACGGGATCAGGCGCAGCCGTGTGGTACGCTGCGGGCGCCTCGCAACGGGCCGCTGCTGGCATGCCCTGGCTTGTGAGAGCCTTTTCCGAGGAGTGATCCAAACCAATGACCGATGATGCGATGACCGCGCCCGCCGCGAAGGAGGCGGACGCGATGGCGAAGGTGGACGTCGAGCCCGAGGTCGACGCCCCCGTCGCCGAGGCGGCAGCCGCCGCTGAGACAGACGACGCCGTCGAGACGATCGAGGCCGAGGCCGCCGACGCG
>DATHYU010000052.1:0-5220 GCA_035458965.1 Acidimicrobiia bacterium
TCCCCCGAGGGGAAGGGGGCCACACCCCGGGCCGGCGGAAGACCCCACGCAAACGGTCCCGGTTCGAGGTTCCTCCCCCTTGGGGGAGGTGGCAGCCGGCGGAGCCGGCTGACGGAGGGGGGCACACCCCGGGCCGTCAGCTGTCTGCGGTCGGCTGCGAGGCCAGCAGCGCCTTCATCACGTCGACGCCGTAGAAGAGGTTGCCGAGGCGGAGGTTCTCGTCGGCGGCGTGCTGGTTGTTGTCGTGGTTGGCGATCGGGAGGATCGCCAGGGGCGCCCCGAGGTTCGTGAGGTCGTACATGGGGACCGAGCCGCCCATGGACGGGAGCACGATCGGGTCCTCGCCGGCGGCGGAGCGCACGGCCTCGACGACACGGCGGACCACGGGATCGGCCACCGACGTTCGCACCCCGGGATAGCCGGCGATGCCCGACACCCGTGCGAGGCGGCGGTGCTGCGCCCGCTCCTCGTCGGTCGGCTCGCCGTCGACGAGATGGAAGCCGAGGTCGGCGATGTGGGCGGCGACGGCGTCGATCGCCGCCTCCGGGTCGATGCCGGCGACAAGGCGCAGGTCGATCGAGGCGACCGCGGAGTGCGGCACCACGTTGCGGCTCGCCCGGCCGACGTCGCCCGAGCGAAGGCCCCGGACGTTCACGATGGGCTCCAGCAGCGCGGCGGCGTACCCGCCCTCGTCGGGGGGGCGAAAGCCCAGGACCTCGGGATCGGGCACGAGGGCAGCGGCCGCAAGTGTCTCCTCGTCGGGCCAGACCATGCCGTCGAGGAAGCCCTCGACGAGCGGACGCCCCCGGTCGGTGCGCAGCGATGTGACGATCCGGGCGAGGGCGTCGGCCGGGTTGACGGCCCATTCGCCGTAGTGGCCGGAGTGGAGATCCGCCGGCGGGCCGAACACCTCGATCTCGAGCTCGGCGAAGCCGCGGACGCCCAGGGCGACCTGGGGGATGCCGCTCTGGTGGACGGGCCCGTCGCACACCAGCCAGACGTCGGCGGCGAGGCGATCCTGCAGCGCCGAGACGTAGCGTCCCAGGTTCGGGGACCCCACCTCCTCCTCGCCCTCGAAGAGGAAGACGATCGTCGTGTCCGGCTGTGCGCCGCCGAGGGACTCGAGCGCCGCCAGCAACGCGATGATGGGAGCCCGGTCGTCCGACGAGCCCCGGGCGTAGACACGCCAGTCGTCGTCGACCTCGGAGCCGGGCGAGACGACCCGGCCGCCGCGGTCGACCCGGTCGGTCCGCAGCGTCGGCGAGAACGGCGGATCGGTCCACATGTCGGGATCGACGGGCTGGCCGTCGTAATGGGCGTAGACGCCGACGACAGGGCCGCCGGGCCGTCCCTCGATGCGGCCGACCACCACGTGGGGCGCTCCGGGGAGGCCGAAGACCTCCGCCTCGGCACCGGCCGCGGCGTACCGCTCCCGGATCCAGGTGGCGTTCGCCGCGAGCCCGTCGGGGTCCGAGGAGACGTTGGGGATGGCGAGCAGGTCGAGCAGGGCGTGGAGCGTGGCGGCGCGGTCGGTCATGCGCCGGAGGGTACGGCAGGCATCACCCGTACCTCCCCCTTGTCGATCCGCGGTGACAGCGTCGGCCACCGGCGGAGATCGGTGAAGCCTTTCCGATCGGGCGGGCGCATAGGTCCGCTCGGGGGAGGTGGATTCAGCCGTCGGTGCGCATCGAGACCTCGGGTCGCGTCCCGCCCGAACTACTCCGCCTCGACCACCCCAAGCGCCTCGAGCACGGCCCCGTGGATCCGCCCGTTCGTGGCGATGACGCCCCGGTTGTCCTCGAGCGAGGCCCCGAGGGAGAAGTCGAGGGCCCGGCCGTCGAGGTCGGTCACCTGCCCGCCTGCCTCGGTCACCACGGCGACGCCGGCTGCGTGGTCCCAGATCCGCTCCCGGTAGTCGGGGCGGTTGCGGGGCCGCAGGTACACCTCGGCCTGCCCGTCGGCGACGGCCCCGTACTTCACCTGGCTGTCGATCCGCACCATGCCGCCGGCCATGCCCGCCCGCTCCACGACGGCGGTGACGAGAGCCGGGTCCCCGTGAGCCGACTCGACGCTGCCGAGCATCCGGGCCTCGGAGACGGCCGTCTCGCTCACCCGGACCGCCCGGGCGTTGCCGCCGTGCAACCGCTCGGCCCAGGCGCCGAGGCCGCGTCCCGCCCAGTACAGGATCCCGCCGGCGAAGTGCGGACATCCGAGGACCCCGCCGACGACCTCACCGTCGCGCAGCAGGCCTGCGGCGATGGCGAACTGGTCGCGGCGGAGGAAGCCCTTCGTGCCGTCGATCGGGTCGATCACCCAGGTGAGATCACCGTCGCCACCCGGATGGTCGATCCACCGCGTCACGTCGTCGAGGGTCACCGGCTTGTTGAGGGCGGCGCCGACGAGCCTCACCAGTTGGGCGGCTCCGTCCTCACCCGCGTTGTCCCTCAGGTGCTGGGCGCCCTCCTCGGCGACGACGCCGTGGTCGGGGAACATCCGGGCCACGGCCTCGAGCAGAACGGCCTGCGACCCGTAGTCGGCGATCGTGACGGGCTCCTTGCCGAGCTTCGCCATGGCGTCGGGGGTCGCCGGCGCTTCGGCGAGGACACCGAGACACACCTGGGAGGCCCGCCGCACCGCGGCGCGCGCGATCTCGAGGGCGCGCTCGAGGGGTGTCATGGACGCGGAGGATAGGGCGTCACGGGCTGCTCGGACGCTGCCTGGGTCGGCCGTCCGGCCGCCACCCAGGCGTTCATCCCGCCGACGAGATCGCCCGGCCGGGTGAAGCCCAGATCGAGCAGCGACTCGGCGGCGAGGCTCGAGGAGAACCCGTCGGCACAGACGAGGACGGTGCGCTCGTCGGGTCGGGCCACCCGCGGGTCAGACCACGGGGACGAAGGGTCGCACCGCCACTCGAGATGCGAGCGCAGCACCGAGATCGACCCGGGAATCACTCCCGTGGCCTCCCGCTCCTCGCGGCACCGCAGATCGATGACGAGCACGTCGTCGGCCAGCGCCAGCTCGTCGGGATCGATCCGCTCGATGCGGACGCGAGCGGCGGCGAGCCGCTCCTCGATCGTCACGGGAGCTCCGAGAGCGGACGGCGGCCGGCGAACCCGTCCGACTCGCGGTGCCAGTGGGTGATGCGGTCCTCTCCCTCGATCCAGCACAGGAGCACGCCGCTGCCGGCGGGGAAGTCGACGAGCGGCGGAGAGAAGCCCTTGACCTGGATGCCCCGAGCTTCGAACCAGGCGAGGCCGGCGCGCAGCTCGGCGCCACCCTCCACCCTGGGGCCGTGGCCGTTCGACTTGGCGAGAGCGGTCCGTGTGGAGGCCGCCTCGGCCGCTCGAGCGGCGATCGGGGCCAGCTCGGCCATGAGACGGGCGACCTCGGGCCCGAGTGCATCGGCCTCGGTGACGGTGAAGACTCGGTCCATCCGGTGCTCACGGTACCGGAGGCGTAGGTTCGGAGCATGCGCTACCTCGACGCCGAGGCGACCCGAGCGGCCCTTTCGATGAGCGAGGCGATCACCGCCATGGTCGCCGCCTTCGGCGACGACCGCGAGGTCCCGATCCGGACCATGCTCGGCCCGTCGCTCTTCATGCCGGGGCGGGTCGGCACCATGACCGCGGTGAAGGCGGTGTCGACCGTGCCCGGAAAGCCCTACGGGATCGTCGCGGTGTTCGGCCCCGACGGCGCGTGTCTCGGCCTCGTCGACGGGCCGACCCTGACGAAGCTGCGCACGGCTGCGGCCGCGGGGCTGGCGACCCGGCTCATGGCGCGCCCCGATGCCAGGACGCTCACCATCCTCGGTGCCGGAGCGGTCGCCGAGGATCAGGCCGCCGCGGTGACCGAGGTGCGGCCGATCGACGACATCGTCGTGTGGAGCCGCAACCCCGACCGTGCCGCTGCTCTCGCCGAGCGGATCGGGGGCCACACCGCCGACGACCCGAGCGAGGCCGTGCACGCCGCCGACATCGTGACGACGGCGACACCGGCCACCACCCCGCTGTTCTCCCCCTCGGCCGTGCGGCCGGGCACGCACATCAACGCCCTGGGGGCGTTCACGCCGGAGATGGCCGAGGTCCCGTCCCTCACCCTCGAACGCGCCCGGGTCTTCGTCGAGGACCTCGAGGCGGCAGCCGCCGAGGCGGGCGACCTGCTGCAGGCGCGGCGGACCCCCGACGGCACGCTCGCCGACCTCCTCGCCGGACGGATGCGCGGCCGCTTCGCCCACGACGACGTCACCGTCTTCAAGTCGGTCGGCATCGCCAGCCAGGACGTCGCAGCAGGCGCCGCCGCCCTCGAGGCCGCCGAGCGCCTCGGCCTCGGCGTGGCGCTGTAGCGACGGAGGTTCCTCGGCGCAGCCGGGACGGGGTCACGACAGCAACTGCCCGGGGTTGGCTCCGGCTGGTATGCGGGATCTGGCACCATGTCGGACGCGATGAAGGTCTCCCAGCACCTCGCCAATGCCACCGGGCCGCTGATCAGCTTCGAGATCATCCCGCCGAAACGCGGCGGAGATCTCGCGAGCCTCCTCGAACTCGTCGAGGATCTCGCCAAGCATCGGCCCCCATTCATCGATATCACGAGCCACGCCGCCGAGGTCGTCTACGACGAGACCCCCGACGGAGTCCGCAAGCGGATCACGAGGAAGCGGCCGGGAACGCTGGGGCTGTGTGCCCTCGTGCAGAACAAGTTCAACATCGATGCCGTGCCGCACGTGCTGTGCGAAGGGTTCACCCGTGAGGAGACCGAGGACTTCCTGATCGAACTGCACTACCTCGGGATCGAGAACGTGCTCGCCGTCCGCGGCGACTCGACGGGCCACGAGAAGCCTCTCGGCAGCCGGACCCGCAACCAGTACGCGAGTGACCTGATCGGCCAGATCGCCGACATGAACCGGGGCCAGTTCCTCGAAGAGGTCCTCGGCGCCTCACCGACCGACTTCTGCATCGGCGCCGCCGGCTACCCCGAGAAGCACGTCGAAGCGCCGAACCTGCGGGCCGACGTCCGTCGGGTGAAGCAGAAGGTCGACCTGGGCGCCGAGTACATCGTCACCCAGATGTTCTTCGACAATCGCCACTACTTCTCATTCGTCGATGCCTGTCGCGCCGAGGGCGTCGACGTCCCGATCATCCCCGGCATCAAGATCCTGACGACGCCGCGCCAGACGAGCTCGATCCCGCGAACCTTCCACTGCGAGATCCCGCCGGCACTGTC
>DATHYU010000053.1:0-2193 GCA_035458965.1 Acidimicrobiia bacterium
AGGTGGTCCGGGGCGGCCGGTCCGGAGCCCGCGAAGCGCAGCACGCGATGCGGGATGCCGCCACGCCGTGCCGTCGCGATGCTGAAGGGTGCGGCGCCGAGCAGGCTCCCGTCCCTGGGATCCCGGGCGGTGACGACCAGCAGCCGGTCGTCGGCCCCAACCGTCCGGCGCCAGGCCGAGAGCCACGCCCAGGTGGCGAACACGGATCCGTGCGACGTCGATGCGACGAACTCGTCCCACTCGGGAGCGAGATCGGCGAACCCGGCGTCGGATCGGACGACGTCGAGAACCGGTGCGGGAACGCTCCCGATGCTCATGAAGGTGTCCCGGCCGGCTCGGAGCGTGTCGCCTTGGTCCACGTCACCGACTGCCCGCCCTGCAGCTGACGTCGGAGACCGGCAAGGGCGGCGATGTTCGCATCCAGGAGGAATCGGGGTACGTAGGCGATCCTGGCGAACCGGCCGCCGATGCGGGGTCCGACGACCGCTGCTCCGTACACCATGGCCTGACCGGCGGCAGCGGCCAAGTTCCAGGGTGCGGCGAGCGCCCAGAAGGCGCTCGCCCCCGCCGCGTCCGGCGGATCGACGAGGGCGGCGACGGTGGCGCCGGCGATCGCCACGAACCCCAGGGCCACGAGCGGCCGCAGCATCTTGTGCGAGACGAGTGCGAACAGGGCGCCGGGCCTGCGCCATGGGAGCGACCGGACGAACGATGGCGCGTACATCTGCCAGATACCGGCGAACATCCGCGTTCGCCGCTCCCGCTCCTCGGCCGCCGTCGACGAGACGGTCTCGATCGACACCGCGGCAGGCTCGTAGACGATGCGGTGGCCCCCCGAGAGCACCTGCACGGCGATCCATGCGTCGTCGTTGACGAACCCGCGAGGCGCTGGCTCGAAGAGATCGCGGCGCACGGAGAGGATCTCGCCGTTCCATGCGACGCAGATGCCGAGGCGGGTCTCGGCGGACCGGATCGCCGACTCGTACCGCCAGTAGAGGCCCTCGGAGTAGCCGAGGCCGTCGGCCGTCTCAACGGTCTTGCGGCCGGTCACCATGCCGACTCCCTCGGTGAAGCGCGCCACGAGGCGGCGCACCGCGTCGGGGGCGTACCGGTTGTTGGCGTCGCTGAAGACGAGGATCTCGCCGGACGCCGCGGCGGCGGCACGCTCGATCGCCGCCATCTTTCCCCGTCTCTCGGGCCGGTGCATCACGGTCACCCGACCGTCGCCGAAGGACCGGGCGATGTGCGCCGTGGCGTCGTTCGAGCCGTCGGCCGCGACGATGACGTCGAGCCGGTCGGCCGGGTAGTCCAGCGCCAGGCACTCGGCGATCTTGCGGCCGATGACGGCTTCTTCGTTGTACGCGGCCACGATCAGCGTGACGGTCGGGAGGTCCTGGCGGACCGGCGGTCGGCCCCGGCCGTGCAGCCGGCTCAGGGCGAGCGCGAGGAGCGGATACCCGGCGTAGACGTAGAGCACGAGCGCGACACCGCTCCAGAAGACGAGGCCGATCATCGGCGTTCCTCGCGGGCGGTCTCGGACACGGTGAGGATCACGTGCGCGATCGGCTCCCATGCGTGGTGCTCTGCGGCATGGCGGCGGCCTGCGACTCCCATGGCATGGGCTTCGGCCCGATCGGCCAGGACCTTGACCAGAGCCCGGGCCAGCGCGTCGGGATCGGCCGCCGGCACAACGATGCCGGTCGTGCCGTCCACGACGGCCTCCGAGACCGATCCGGCGTCGGAGGCGACCACCGGCCGCTCGAAGGCGTAGGCGACCTGAAGGGCTCCGCTCGCGGTCCCGGTGCGGTAGGGGAGGGCGATGACGTCGGCGGTGCGGACGAGGGGCCCGACGTCCTCGATCGGGAGATACCGGGCGTCGACCGTGACCGCTGCGCCGACCCCCAGACGGGCGGCGCGGGTCTCGAGGTCGTCGGGATCGACCTCCGCCGTGGGGAGGCCTGCGATCACCAACCGGGAACCGGGTACCTCGTCGTGCACGACGGCGAACGCGTCGATGAGATCGTTCAGCCCCTTCGACGGCCGGAGGCCGCCGAAGAACCCGACGACGGGGGCGTCGGCCGGGATCCCGTAGTCCTCGCGCAGGTCGCCGCCGCGATCGGCCATCCGGAGGAAGAGCGACTCGTCTCCGTGGGGGATGACATGCGTGCGCTCGGGCGGCACGGGGAAGATCCC
>DATHYU010000054.1:0-5768 GCA_035458965.1 Acidimicrobiia bacterium
CGTCATGGTCGTGATCTCGATCGTGGTGCTCGCCGCCATGCGAGAGCGCTGGTGGAGGGCGACATGACCGCCCTCGACGCCCGCGTCGTCGTTCGCCGCCCCGGGTTCACGCTCGACGTCGACCTCCACCTGGCCGAGGGCCGGACGGCGGCGTTGCTGGGCCCCAACGGCGCCGGGAAGACCACCCTCGTCTCGGCGATCGCCGGGCTCGTCCCGCTCGACGCCGGTCGCGTCGCACTCGGCGGCCGCACCCTCGACGACGATGCGGTGTTCGTCGAGCCCCACGAGCGCCACATCGGCGTCGTCTTCCAGGACTACGTCCTGTTCCCCCACCTCTCCGTGGTCGAGAACATCGGCTTCGGCATGTCCGGACGACCACGGGCCGAGGCACGGCGCCTGGCCCTGGAATGGGCCGCGAAGCTCGATCTCGCCCACGTCGCCGACCAGCGTCCCGACCGCCTCTCGGGCGGCGAGGCCCAGCGCGTCGCGCTGGCGCGAGCGCTCGCTTCGGAGCCCGCCGCCCTCCTCCTGGACGAGCCGCTCTCGGCCCTCGACGTGGCGACCCGGGCCGGGCTGCGGGCAACCCTGGCTCATCACCTCCGGGATTTCCCGGGACCCCGGTTGATCATCACCCACGATCCGCAGGAGGCGTTCCTCCTCGCCGACACCATTCACGTCATCGAGGACGGCCGCATCGTGCAGTCGGGCACCGCCGACGACATCCGCCTCCGGCCCCGCAGCCGGTTCGCCGCGGATCTGGCAGGCACGAACCTCCTCGCCGGAAGGGCGGCCGACGGCACGGTCCTCGTCGGCTCGCACCGGCTGACCGTCGCCGATCACGACATCGCCGGTGACGTGCTCCTGACGATCCATCCCCGCGCCATCGCGCTGTTCCCGGAACGACCCGAGGGAAGCCCGCGGAACACGTGGCAGGCCGCGGTGACGGTCCTCGAGGATCTCGGCGATCGGGTCCGCGTCGGGCTGGGGGCGCCGGTGCCGTTGATCGCCGAGGTGACGTCCACGTCGGCGGCGGCGCTCGCGGTCGGAGACGTCATCTGGGTCGCCATCAAGGCGACCGAGATCGGCGTGTCGACCTAGAGGTCGAGCAGCCGGGTCGCATTCGCCACCCGAAGCCGCACCGCGACGTCCTCGTCGAGACCGACACCGTCCCAGGCGGCGAGCCACTCGTCGAGGTCCAGCTGCGGGATGCCGGTCCCGATCACGGTCCGGTCACGCAGCGGGCCGCTCACGGCCTCGAGGAGGGCCGGCGTCATGCGGGTGGGCGCCCGGCCGGAGAGCTCGATCCAGACATTCGGCTTGTGCATGGCCGTCGCAAGCAGCTCGTCCTGCCAGGGCCAGCCCGGGTGGGAGGCCACGATCCTGAGCTCCGGGAAGTCGGCGGCGACCCGGTCGAGGAGAATCGGGTTGGCGAACGCGATCTCGACGCCAGCCCCGCCCGGCCGGCCGGCACCGACCGCGGTGAATCCCGAGTGCACGAGCACGACGAGATCGAGTTCCTCGGCGACCTCCCAGATCGAGCCGTATCGTCGGTCGGAGGGATCGAACCGTTGCGCCGCCGGATGGAACGACAGTCCATTCAGCCCGAGGCGCTTGGCCTCGGCGACGCCCGAGATCGCCTTCGCGCCCTTGTGCGGGTCGACCGAGCCGAAGCCGACGAACACGTCGGGGTGCGATCGGACGATCGTGGCGACATCGTCGCTCGACAGCGGCGGGGACCCGGTCGCCGTCTCCGCGTCCCAGCCGAGGACGACCGCACGCCCGTCGCGAGCCCTGTAGGCCTCCGCCACCCGATCGAGGTCGAGTGCCCGGGGACCGTCGCCCGGCGCGTGCGGGCCCGAGATCGGCGGGCCGAGCGTCAGGTGGAGGAACCGCTCCGTCGGCGGGTGCAGGTGGAGGTCGACGAACGGCGTCAAGGCGCCCGGAAGCCGCGGTTGCGTGCCTCGGCGAGGGTGTCCGGGGCGAAGGTGGAGACGAGGGTGCGACGAAGGAGGTCCTCGGACTCGATCCGGTCCGAGACGACGGAGTACTGCTCGTCGTCGTCGCAGTCGTAGACCATCATCTCGTCACGGAGTCCCACGAATCGGTTCTCGGGGAATCGGCGCATGCGTTCGATGACCGGCCTCCTCGCTGGCTGGATCGGACGATACCCGCCTCAGGAGCGATTCACGGTGACGACCGCCCGCGCCACGCCGAGCCCCGCCGGCGAGATCACCACCGTGCCCTGAAGATCCCCATCGGCGAACCGGATGGTCCACGACGACGCCGACCCGGAGCTGTCCTGGACGAGGAACCCCGATCCGACCAGTTCGACCGAGTAGAACTGCACGAGGGCCTCGAACTCCATTCGAGCCTGCAGGGCCATCTCGGTGCGGTTGTTCAGCCGGTCGATCAACGTGGATCCGATGACCGCCCCACCGGGAAGGGGGACGGAGTCGGGCATCGACTCGGGAACCTCACCCTCGCCGAACTCGACGGGCTCGGCGGGCTCGCCACCGCCACAGGCGGTCGCGACGAGCCCGAGCGTGGCGACCACGGCCACGATGAGGAGGAATCGGCGTCGCATTCGCCGGATGCTATCGCCAGAGCCCGGGTGTGGGCTCGCCGATCGGCAGAACGACGCCCGGCGGCACCTCGAAGAGGGAACGGGGCGGCGCTTCGTAGGGCGACAGGCTCATGAGGCCTGCCACGAGCGCCGTCACGAGAGCGGACCGCAGCCTGGCGATCATGGCTCTCCGCGGCCCGTCGAGACCTCCAACCCGCAATTGGGGCACGTGGCGACGGAGATCTCGCCGACGATGAAACTGAAGGCGCAGTCCGGGCACGTCGTACGCGGCGACGGCGGCTCGGGGGCAGGCGGCCGGGGAATCCCCGGTCCGCCCGGAGCCGACATCGGCCCTCCACCCGGTCCGGGCGGCGCGGTGCGATGGACCTCGTTGGCGGTTCCGCACGCCGGGCAGGAGAAGCGGCCTTCGCCGGGCACCTGGAATTGCGTGCCGCACCGGCCGCAGTTCACGATCACGCAGGTTCCTCCCCGTCGACGATGCGGCCGATGGCCCCGATGGAGATCAGGTACTCGGTCTCACACGCCATGACTTCGGCGATGTCGACCGGATCGTACGCCGTGCCGAGCTCTTGCTCGGAACGGTCCATGATCCACTCGATGGCCTCGCCACTGCCGACGACCGCACGCCGGTGCTCCTCCTTGTGGACCACGACCTGGTTCCAGTAGATCCCCCACTCGAGGATCCGAAACACGTCGTCGAGGTCGAGCCGGGTCGTGGTGTCCTCCTCGAGCCGGTCGTAGACGAAGCGGGCCGCCTCCTCCATGAGGTAGACGGCGGGCTCCGACACCGGCACGCGGCGTGACTCCTGCCACACCATGGCGGCGACGATGACGAGGAGGAGGGCGACGAGGAGCGCCCCAACGGCGACGGCTCCCATGGGCACGCATGGTATCCGCATTTCGGACCGCAGACGGCAGACGGCGCCCCGTGCCTAGACCCCCGGGACGGTCGGGATCTCGCGGACGAGGCGCCACTGGGCGGGGGCCGGGCCGAGGAAGGGGCAGATCGGGGCGAGGTCGCCGGCCCGGATCAGCATGCGGTGGCCGTGCGGATCCAGGAACCACCCGCCGACCGGCGCCTGCTGACCGCTCCAGACCAGGATCTGCATCGTTCACCTCCTCATGCATGCATCGGCGTCCTGAGATCCTCCTTGACCTCTTGGACGGCGGTCGCGCGCGGTATCGTTCCCTCCCACCACCGAGGACCTCCCGAGTGAACCTCAACACCGTCTCCACGTTCTTCGCCCTGGGCGCGCTCATGATCGGCGCGGCGGTGATCGTCGTCGCCGCGATCGCCGTGCTGGCCCGGTTCTCCGAGGGAGCGGCTCGCATCTGGGAGAGCATCGTCATCTCGGCAGGTCCGCAGGCACTGTGGCTGGGCTGGGTCATGGCGGTGATCGCCACGTTGGGGAGCCTGTACTACTCCGAGGTCGCCGACCTCGTTCCCTGCACCCTCTGCTGGTATCAGCGGATCGCGATGTACCCGTGGGCGATCGTGCTCGGGATCATGGCGTGGAACCGCGAGCGGTTCGCCGCCCGGTACACCCTGCCGGTCGTGATCATCGGGTTCGGCATCTCGACGTACCACTATCTGCTGCAGCGCTTCCCGGACGCGCTCCCGGAGGCGGCGTGCTCGGCGACCGTCCCCTGCTCGGCCGCGTACATCTGGAAGTTCGATCTCGTCTCGATCCCCTTCATGGCAGGCGTCTCCTTCGCCGCCATCTGCACGACCCTGCTCATCCACCGCGCATGGCTCGCTCGCCTGGAAGAAGACGGCGAGCCCCGTACGATGGTTGGCACCGAACCGGAGGAGCCCTCTCGATGACCCAGACGCGTCGTCCCCGTCCGAAGCAGGAACCGGCCAAGGCTCAGGGCCGAAAGCTCCCGATCCTGCCCATCCTCGGGGCGCTCGCGGTGGTTGCCCTGATCGCCACGGTGATCCTCACCATGGGCGATGGTTCGGGCGAGTTCGGCGAGATCACGAGCACCGGGGACGAGTTGGACCGCTTCGGCGGCACGCCGGCCGGCGACCCGGCGATCGGGCTCGAAGCACCCGAGGTCGTCGGCCAGGACTTCGGCGGCGGCGAGGTCGCGATCCGCAACGACGGACGGCCGAAGATGATCGTCTTCCTCGCCCACTGGTGCCCGGTGTGCCAGCAGGAGGTCCCCATGCTCGTGAGCTGGCTCGAGGCCGACGGGCTGCCGGCCGAGGTGGACATCTACGCGATCGCCACCGGCACGGCGACGACCCGTGACAACTATCCGCCGTCGGCATGGTTCGCACGCGAACGGCTCGACGTCCCGACGATCCTCGACTCCGAGGCGTACAGGGCGGCGGCGGCATTCGGCCTCAACGCGTATCCCTTCTGGGTGTTCGTCAACTCCGACGGCTCGATCATGGCGCGCTACAGCGGGATCCTGGGCGAGGCCGACCTGGCGGCGGTCGCCGCCGACCTCGCCGGGTGACCCATCGAGTCACCGCCGCACTCGGGGCGATGGCTCTCGTCGCCGCGGGGTGCGGCGGCGTCGCATCCGCCGGTGCGGATCCACCGCAGGTGACGATCACGAGCCTGACCACGACCACGACGACTCCTCCGAGCACCACGGCCGCGCCGACGACCGCGACGACGGCTCCCACCGCGGCCGCCCGGGTCGAAGCGACACAGGCCTACGGGACGGTCGAGGTCTCCGGCGACCCGCTCCCGCAGGCACCGTCGGAGGGCGCCGACCCCGCGGTCGGGAGCGCCATCCCGAGCCTGTCCGGCCACGACTTCGCCGGGGCACCGGTCGCGATCACGGACGACGGCCGGGCCAAGATGATCGTCTTCCTCGCCCACTGGTGCCCCTACTGCCAGAACGAGATGCCGCTCATCCAGGAGTGGCTCGCCACGGTTCCGCTCCCGGAGGGAGTGGACGTGTACGCCGTCGCGACCCTGACGCGCCCCGACCGGGACAACTTCCCGCCGGCCCCGTGGTTCGAGCGCAACGAATGGTCGGCGCCGGTGATCGTCGACGACCCCTTCGACTCGGCTGCGGTGGCCTTCGGACTGGCCGCCGTCCCGTACTGGGTGATCGCAGCCCCCGACGGCACGCTCGTCGTCCGGGGAACGGGCGGCGTGCCGGGCGAGGTCCTCAGCGAGATCGCCGCCTCGATCGCGCCGTAGCGGCGATCAGAGGCCGATGC
>DATHYU010000055.1:0-7544 GCA_035458965.1 Acidimicrobiia bacterium
ATCCGGCAGCTCGCGACCACGGCCGGGCTCGACATCGACACCGTCGACACCTTCGGCCCCGACTACGCCCGCACGCTCGCAGAGTGGCGCCTCCGCTTTCGTGAGGCATGGCCGACGCTCGGATTCGACGAGCGATTCCGGCGTCTCTGGGAGCTCTACCTCGGGTACTGCGAGGCAGGCTTCACCCTGGGACGGATCGACGTCGGCCAGTGGGTCTTCCGGCGTCCGAAGGGACGCTGACGGCCGCGCAGGCCTGCGCCGCCGGGAGGCCGGCTCAGCGAAGTGCGCTGAACACCAGCGACACGTTGTGCCCGCCGAAGCCGAACGAGTTGGTCATCGCGGTGCGAATCGCAACGTCGCGCGCCTCGTTGGGCACGTAGTCGAGATCGCACTCGGGATCCGGCATCCGATAGTTGATCGTCGGCGGGATCACGCCGTCGCGGATCGCCAGGATGCACGCGATCGACTCGATCGCCCCGGCACCTCCGAGCAGGTGGCCGGTCATCGACTTGGTCGACGAGATGGGCACGGCCGCCGCGTGGTCGCCGAGCGCCAGCTTGATGGCGGCGGTCTCGGTCGCATCGTTGGCCGCGGTCGACGTCCCGTGGGCGTTCACGTAGTCGACGTCCTCGGGCGCCATGCCGGCGCTGCGGATGGCGTTCTCCATGGCGCGGGCGGCACCGGCGCCGCCGGGGCGAGGGAGGGTGATGTGGTAGCCGTCGGCCGACATCCCGTATCCGACCACCTCGGCGTAGATGTCGGCTCCCCGGGCCCGGGCATGCTCGTACTCCTCCAGGATGAGGGTGGCCGCGCCTTCCCCCATCACGAAGCCGTCGCGATCGGCGTCGAAGGGCCGGCTGGCCGTCGCCGGGTCGTCGTTGCGGGTGCTCAGGGCCCGCGCCTGCGTGAACCCTGTCATCGCGAACTCCACGATGGCGGCCTCGGCCCCGCCGGCGACCATGACGTCGGCGTCGCCGCGCTTGATGATCTCCGCGGCGTCGCCGATGGCGTTCGCCGAGGCGGCGCACGCCGTCACGGTGCAGATGTTGGGGCCGAAGAGGTTGAAGTCGATCGACACCACCCCCGCCGCCATGTTGGAGATGATCTGGGGAATGGCGTACGGGCTCACGCGGTCGTTGCCGCGCTGGCGCATGACGTCCATCTGCTCCTGGAAGGTGATGATCCCGCCGATGCCGCCCCCCACGGCGACACCCGCCCGGTATGCGGCGGGATCCTCCTCCTCGAAACGCAGGCCGGCATCGTCGAGGGCCTCCTTGGTGGAGGCCCAGAACAGCAGGTCGTAGCGATCCAGGTTGCGCGCCTGACGACGCGGCATGTAGGCCTCGGGATCGAAGCCCTTCACCTCGGCGGCGATCTGCGCCGGCAGGTGCGAGGCGTCGAACGCCTCGATCGTGCCGACCCCCGACACGCCCTCGCGCATCGCCGACCACGTGCTGGCGACATCGAGGCCGAGCGGGTTCACCGTCCCGAGCCCGGTCACGACGACCCGACGCGTCATCCGATCAGCCTTCGAGTTTCGCCATCACGACGTCGACGGCCTGGCCGACGGTGACGATGTCTTCGGCTTCCTCGTCGGGGATCCGCACCCCGAAGGTGTCCTCCAGCGCCATGAGCAACTCGACGACGCCGAGCGAGTCGACCTCGAGATCCTCCTCGAACTTGGCGTCCGACGAGATCTTCTCGCGCTCGAGTCCCAGTTCCTCGACGAGCAGGTCGGTCATCTTCGCCTCGACTGCTGAACGTTCCATGTGGGTCTTCCCTCTTTCTCAGATGGCCATTCCGCCGTCGACCACGATCACCTGTCCGGTGACGTACGAGGCCGTGTCCGACGCAAGATATCCGACGGCGGATGCGATCTCCTGCGGTGTGCCGAACCGGCCGAGCGTGATCTGGGGGATCGCCGCCTCGCGGACGGCGTCACCGAGATCGGCGGTCATGTCGGTGTCGATGAACCCGGGAGCCACCGCGTTCACGGTGATCCCTCGGGATCCGACCTCCTTGGCGACCGACTTCGTGAATCCTATGAGCCCCGCCTTGGCGGCGGCATAGTTCGCCTGCCCGGGGTTTCCGGCGATGCCCGAGACCGAGGCGATGTTGACGATGCGACCCCACTTGGCGCGGAGCATGCCCCTGAGCGCGGCCTTCGTGCACAGGAACGCCGACCGGAGGTTCGTCGCGAGCACATCGTCCCAGTCCTCGATGCCCATCCGCATCACCAGGCCGTCGCGTGTGATGCCCGCGTTGTTCACGAGGACATCGACCGGACCGAGGCGCTCCGCGACCTCGGCGACCATCGCCGTGATCGCATCCGGGTCGGCGACGTCGGCGCCGACCGCGACCGCTTCACCGCCGCCCGCCGTGATCGCGGCGACCACGTCCTCGGCGGCGCCGGGGCTGGAGTGGTAGTTCACGGCGACCCGGTGGCCGGTGGCGCCGAGATGCTCGGCGATCGCCCGGCCGATGCCACGGGATCCTCCGGTGACGAGGGCGACGCGGCTCATACGCCCTTCCCGAAGACATCGATGTTGCCCTGGAGCAACTCGAAGACGCTCGCGTCGGTGGGCGGGAGCGCGGCGTCCGACGTGCCGAGTGGCTCGACGCGATCGCCCCAGCGGAACACGGCGGCGGCCCACGTCAGCCCTCCGCCGAAAGCGGCGAACACGATGTTGGAGCCGGGTCGGATGCGGCCCTCCTCGATCGCCTCGGCGAGCGCGATCGGGATGGTCGCCGCGGAGGTGTTGCCGTACGAAGCGATGTTCACGTAGACCTGGGCCGGGTCGAGCTTGAGGCGGCGGGCCGTCGCGTCGATGATCCGGATGTTGGCCTGATGCGGGATGAGCAAGTCGACGTCGTCCAGGGACAGGCCCGCCTGCTCCACGACGCGAGCCGATGCGTCGCCCATCGCCTCGACCGCCAACCGGAACACGGTGGGCCCCTCCATGTACACGCCGTTGCGCTCCGACAGGGCGACGTTGTCCTCGGTGCCCGAGTGGGGGACGCACAGGATCCCGGCCTGGCTGCCGTCGGTCCCGAGCTCGACCGAGAGGAGCCCGCCGTCGCCGTCCGAGGCCTCGAGCACGACGGCGCCGGCCCCGTCGCCGAACAGCACGGAGGTCGAGCGATCGGTGAAGTCCAAGAAGAAGCTCAGCTTCTCCGCACCGACGATGAGGGCGCGTCGGGCGCCGCCGCCGCGGATCATCGAGTCGGCAACGGACAACGCGTAGATGAAACCCGAGCAGGCGGCGTTGATGTCCATCGCCGCGGCGTTCGTCGCGCCGATCTTGGCCTGGAGATGGGTCGCGGCAGCCGGGATCGTCCGCTCACCCGTGCAGGTCGCCAGGAGCACGAGATCGATGTCCGTGGGCTCGAGCCCGGCCGCTGCCAGGGCGTGGCGGCCGGCCACCGCTGCCATGTCGGAGACCTCCACGTGGCTGATGCGCCGCTCCTTGATCCCCGTGCGCGTGGTGATCCACTCGTCGGTCGTCTCGGTGAGCTGCTCGAGGTCGGCGTTCGACAGCACCGTCGGCGGGACGCACCTGCCCCATCCCGTGATCGTCGTGTTCGGCACCCCTTCGGCTCCTCCGCTCCGGCCGGCGGTCAATCGTAGGTCGTCGTAGGCCGTCAGTCTGCTGCGAGGGCTCCGGCGACCGCATCGATGTCGTCGATCCCGGAGACGACATAGATCTCCGCGCCCTCAACCGACCTCCGCGCGAGGCCCGCGGTTACATCACCCGGGCCGACATGGACGAAGGTGGTGACGCCGCTCGCCGCCATCGCCGCGAGGCTCTCGGCGAATCGGACCGGCGACGTCAACTGGTCGACGAGGGTCGGTCCGACCTGCCCGTCGTAGGCGGTCCCGGTGGCATTGGCGTACACCGCGAAGCCGGGCTCACCGAAGACGGTGTCGGCCACCGCCGCCGAGAGCGCCTCGGCCGCCGACGCCATGTACGGGGAGTGGAAGGCTCCGGCGACCTTCAGCGGGACGACGCGCCGGATGCCGCGTTCGCGTCCGACGCCGGCCGCCCACTCGACATCCTCCACGCCGCCGGCCACGACGATCTGGCCGGGCGCGTTGATGTTGGCGACCCAGAGGCGGCCGCCGTCGGCGCGCCGCTCCGCGACGAGGGCCTCGGCCGACGGCAGGTCGGCACCGATGAGTGCGGCCATCGTCGAGGGCTCCCGGGCAGCCGCATCGGCCATCGCCGCCCCGCGCGCGGCGACCAGCCGGAGGCCGTCGAGGTAGGACAGGGCACCGGAGGCGGCGAGCGCCGTGTACTCGCCGAGCGAGTGACCGGCGGCTCCCGACGGCTGGGCCGTGAGCCGGGCACGCAACTCGTCCCAGATCGCGTAGGCCACGGCGTACAGCGCCGGCTGCGCGCGATCGGTGCGCGTGAGCTCTTCCTCGGGGCCCTGGAGGCAGATCGACCGCAACGACCACCCGAGCACCTCGTCGGCGGCCTCACCGAGAAGATCGGGGCGGGCGTCGAAGACGTCTGCCCCCATGCCGACGGCCTGGCTGCCCTGTCCCGGAAAGAGGACGGCGAACGTCACGAGGACCTCCCGAACGTGAACTGGCGGAACCGCATCGTATTCGCTGCATCTTGCGGAGGGCGGAGTCGCCACGGCTAACGTGGTGGAACCGGTTCCGTTCTTCTTCCCGATCAGGGAGCGTTCCCCAAATGGTCACACCCGATCGATCCGCGCTCGACACCATCCCGGTGGCGGCCGGCACCCAGGTCCACATCCCGCGGACGTTCGAGCGTCTCTACGACCTGGCCTACAACACCTGGTGGACGTGGCAGCCGTACGCCCGAGAGCTCTGGCAGCGCGTGAGCCCTCCCGACTGGGCGCACTCGCCCAATCCCCTCACGATCCTCCAGACCATGGCCCCGGAGCAGTGGGAGACCCTCGAGTCGAACGACTCGTTCATCCAGCTGTACGAGGACGTCATCTCGGCCTTCGACCAGTACCTCCAGGCGGACGACACCTGGTACCACCGCAATCACGCCGATGCCCTGCCCGGCGGGCTCGTCTACCTGTGTACCGAGTTCGGCGTCCACCACACCCTCCCCTTCTACTCGGGGGGCCTCGGGGTGCTCGCCGGCGACCACACGAAGGCCGCCTCGGACCTGGGCGTCCCGATGGTCGGCGTCGGGCTGCTCTACCGCCGCGGCTTCTTCCGTCAGGCGATCGACCCCGACGGCTTCCAGCAGCACCACTACCTGCAGGTCGAGATCGCCCGACGCCCGTTGCGCCGGGCCCTCAACCGGATGGGCCATCCGCTGACCGTCCAGGTGGATCTGCCGGGCCGGCAGGTCGATGTCGGCGTGTGGCGGCTCGATGTCGGCCGCGTCCCGCTTCTCCTCCTCGACACCGACCTGCCCAGCAACGACCCGGCCGACCGGCCGATCACGAACATCCTCTACGTCCGGGGCCGGGAGATGCGGCTGTGCCAGGAGCTCGTCCTCGGGATCGGCGCGGTCAAGGCCGTCGAGGCCCTGGGGATGGAGCCGTCGACGTGGCACATCAACGAGGGTCACGCCGCGTTCTCGCTGCTGCAGCGGCTGAGCAACCGCCTCGCCGAGGGCGACTCGTGGGACGCCGCGGTGAAGGCGATCCGCGAGCGCTCCGTGTTCACGCTGCACACGCCGGTGCCCGCCGGCAACGAGGTGTTCGCGCTCGACCTCGTCGAGCGGTACCTCGGGGGCCGCCTCCCGGGCATCGACGACGACACCCTGCGCTCCATGGGTGATTCGGGACGCGACAACATCTTCGACCTCGGTGCGCTGGCGATCCGCCTCTCCTCGAGCACGAACGGCGTGTCGAAGCGGCACGGCGAGGTCGTCACCAACGACTGGCAGCACATCATCGGCGGCCCCGGGTCCTCGGTGACGAACGGAGTCCACATGCCGACGTGGATCGGCGGCCAGATGAGCCGCCACATCGCCGAGGCGGTGGGCTCCGACTGGTCGGAGCACATCGATCCGGGCACCTGGGACAAGGTGCTCGACATCCCCAACACCGACGTCTGGGAGGCGCATTGCTCCCAGAAGGAGCGGCTGCTCCGCCATCTCCGCCGGCGCGTTCGCGAGCAACTCGCCCGCCACGGCGCGAGCCCGGGCGACCTGCGCCGGGTCAGGAGCATGCTCCCTGCGGAGCGGCTCACGATCGTCTTCGCTCGGCGGTTCGCGACGTACAAGCGCGCGGGCCTCATCCTGTCGGACCTCGGGCGGCTCCAGTGGATCCTCACGAACCCGGAGCGCCCGGTGCAGATCATCTTCTCGGGCAAGGCCCACCCCGCCGACCGCGAGGGCCAGGCCCTGATCCGCCGGGTCGTCGAGATGTCCCAGACCCCCGAGCTCAACGGACACATCGTGTTCGTCGAGGACTACACCATGGAGGTCGCCCGCTACCTGGTCGGCGGTGCCGACGTCTGGCTGAACAACCCGCGCCCGCCGATGGAGGCCAGCGGGACGTCCGGCATGAAGTCGGCGGCGAACGGCGGGCTCAATCTGTCCGTCCTCGACGGATGGTGGGGCGAGGGCTACACCGGGGACAACGGCTGGGGGTTCGGCGAGCACAGCCAGGGGGACGAGGCGGATGCGCGGAGGATGTACGACATCCTCGAGCACGAGGTCGTCGCCATGTACTACGACCGTGACGAGGCCGATGTCCCGCAGGCCTGGGTCGACCGCATGAAGCAGGCCATCGCCTCGGTCGGTCCCGCGTTCAGCGCCCAGCGCATGGTCGCCGAGTACCTCGAGGGCTTCTACGTCAAGGCGAACGGGAACGGCGACTGAGAACCGGCCGCCGGCTCCCGGCGTCGAGCCGACGATCGGCCGGCGCCCTACCGTTGCCCCATCCATGACGGACCGTACGGAGCGGGAACTGCTCGAACTGGCGATCGCCGCACAGGAGCAACTCCGCGGCACCCTCGACGACACCGTGGTCGACGCCGCGATCGGGGCCTTGCGCGCCCACCTCGATCTCCTCGACACCGACGAGGCCGTCGCCCCGCGACGGCGGCTCGCGACCGTCATGTTCGTCGACATCATCGACTCGACGGGTCTCCTGCGAGACCGGGACCCGGAGGAGACGATGGCGATCATGGACTCGGCTCTGCAGCGGCTCGCCGCTCCGGTCCGCCGCCATGGGGGCAGGGTCACCCGGTTCATGGGAGACGGATACCTGGCCGTGTTCGGGTTGCCGACGTCGCGCGAGAACGATCCCGAGATGGCCGTGCGCGCAGGGCTCGCGGTCCTCGAGGAGACGACCGTGGTCGCCGACGAGTTCGCCGAGACCCACGGACTCGGCCGGTTCGGCGTGCGCATCGGGATCAACACCGGTCTCGTCGTGACGGGAGGGTCGACGGAGGCGGCCGACACGATCATGGGAGCCGAGGTCAACCTCGCGGCGCGCCTCGAGTCCGCGGCACCACCGAACGGCCTCCTCATCTCCCACGGCACGTATCAGCACGTGCGCGACCGGTTCGTGGTCGAGCCCCGCGGCACGATCGAGGCGAA
>DATHYU010000056.1:0-2056 GCA_035458965.1 Acidimicrobiia bacterium
CACGGGCTCACGAGGGTTCAGTCGTCGGCCTCCGACGATCCCCCGTCGTCCTGGTAATAGGCGTCCTCGTCCCCGCCGTCTCCATCGCCGCCCTCGTCGTCGCCGATGGTGGCCGCCAGCCCGGCGGCCAGTGCCCGCTTCTCCTCGTCGGTGAGACGGGCCTGCGAGTGGGAGAGCAGGTAGTAGAACGGCGGCATCGAGCCGTCCCTCACCGTCTCTGCCGACTCCTCGGCCTCGTGCTGGGGACGGTCCCACTCCGAGAAGTTCACCTGACGGCGTCCCTGGTCGACGTGCTGCTGGACCGCCCAGGAGAAGGGGGCGACGTTGGCGTACCAGGGGTAGCGGACCTCGTTGCTGTGGCAGTCGAAACAGGCCCGCACTGCGAGGTCCCGCGTCGTCGCCGAGTCCCAGGCAGGCTCCGCGGTGATCGGTGGGTTGTCGTGGGCGCGTCCGTACGGCACGGCCTGGATGGCGATCCCCACGACGATCAATCCGGCGAGGGACGACGCTGCCAGACGCGGGACGAGGGATGGTCCCAGACGGCGCGCCCACAGCCGGTGCGAGAGGAAGGCGACGGCGACGACCGCCATGGAGAGAGCAAGGGCGATCGCCGGCGACAGTCCGACGACGACCCACAGCCCGACCAGCCCCAACAGGACGCAGGCGACCGAGAGGGCCGCTGCGATCACCCGTGCCCTCACCGGACTGCCACGCTCGTTCACCCGGGCACTGTCTCTCGCATACCCGGTTCCGGACCAGAGCCATTTGCCCCGCCGACACCCCTGTCGTCACGATCCGGCTCCCATAGCCTCTAGGAGGCGAAAGGACGGGAGGGCCGTGGGACGACCGGCGAAGGAGGACTTCGTGGCGTTCGCAGAGCGGGTGGAGCCGCGTCTGCGGCTCGCCGTCGTCGCCGCCTACGGCCCCTATCCCGGCCTCGACGCCGTCCAGGAGGCGCTCGTGTGGGCCTGGGAGCACTGGGACCGCGTCACCGGGCTTCGAAACCCGGCCGGGTATCTCTATCGGATCGCCATGCGAAAGGCCGGTCGGATGCGGCCGAGACGACCTTCGGCGATCCCGACCGTTCCCGACGACGCGATGCCGTGGGTCGAGCCGTCGCTCTCCCCCGCTCTCGAATCGATGTCGGCCATGCAGCGCCAGGTCGTCGTCCTCGTCGCCAGAAAGCATGCCGATGGCGTCCCTCCACACACCCAGGAACGCCTTCCCGGCTGAGGATTCGCGACAGCCTCTCCGACCATCCTCGTCGAACACCCGAGATCGTGGAGCGGAGAGACAACACTCCTGACGGGCATCTCGCCGGTCCGGGGTCTCGGACCTACCAGTACCGGAGCAGGCCGGCCAGCGCACTCGGGCGCAGGTTCCGCACGGCCGCAAGCTCCGTGGCTGCGGCGTATCCACAGTCCTCGCAGACCGAATCGTCGGCCCGGCAGCACACGAACTCACCGTCGACGTCGAGCACGGAGGCGACCGGGAGGCGCCTGCGCCACTTCCCCGACCGCAGGGCCCGCAGGCCGGCCTTCGAATTGACGACCGGAAGCCCGGCATCGGTGCAGGCGATGAGACGGTCGATGATGGGGGCCCGCTCGGAACGGTCCAGGAACAGATCGTCGTACCCGTAGTACGGCGTGTGGAAGTAGAACATCACGCCGATCACCGGGAAGCGGGTGTCCCTCACCCACTCGAGGAACGGCTCGACTCCCGCAGCGGTGAAGCGGTCGATGACGTAGATCACGGCGACCTTTGGATGCCCGCCCCTGCGAACGGCCGCCTCCACCTCGTGGAAGTGGTCCCCGCGGCGCAGCTCGAAGGTCCCGGGGAGCCCGTCCATACCGACCCACACCATGTCCGCCGGGACGTCGACGCCGAGGGTCCCGTTCGTGTACACGTGCACGTGGAAGAACCCGATGCGCCGCGCCTCGGCGATCGCGTCCTCGATCCGTCGATCACCGTCGCGCCACAGCATCGGTTCGCCGCCGCTGAAGTAGAGGTCGCGGAACCCGCGGCGGTAGGCGTCGCGCAGGACCGACCCGAGTCG
>DATHYU010000057.1:0-2360 GCA_035458965.1 Acidimicrobiia bacterium
CATCACGACGTTCGCCCGGATCGGCGGACGGCCCGTCGGCATCGTGGCGTCCCAGCCCAGCCACCTCGGTGGCGTGCTGTTCGTCGACTCGGCCGACAAGGCGGCGCGGTTCATCTGGCTGTGCGATGCCTTCAACCTGCCCCTGGTCTTCTTCGCCGACGTCCCCGGATTCATGATCGGCACCCAGGTGGAACGGCAGGGGATCATCCGCGCCGGAGCCAAGATGCTGACCGCCATCGCCGAGGCGACCGTTCCGCGCATCTCGGTGATCGTCCGCAAGGCCTACGGAGCGG
The DNA here is from genome assembly GCA_035458965.1 of Acidimicrobiia bacterium. Classification (GTDB taxonomy): domain Bacteria; phylum Actinomycetota; class Acidimicrobiia; order Spongiisociales; family UBA11373; genus DATHYU01. The sequence continues at coordinate 294 of DATHYU010000057.1, forward strand.
GCCTGTACGCCTTCAGCGGCCCCGGCTTCCGGCCGGACGCCACGCTGGCGCTGCCGACGTCGGAGATCGCGGTGATGGGACCCGAGGCCGCCGTCAACGCCGTCTACTACAACCACATCCACAGCCTCCCCGAGGACGAGCGCGAGGCGTTCGTGGCCGAGAAGCGGGCCGAGTACGAGGAGGACGTCGACCTCCTGCACCTCGCCTCCGAGCTCGTCATCGACGCCGTCGTCGAGCCGGAGAACCTGCGCCAGGAGTTGATGACGCGCATCGCCTACGCCTCGAACAAGGACCGGCGCTTCTCGGGACGGCGCCACGGCGTGCCCCCGGTATGACGGACATCGACGACCGTGCCGACGCGACCGGGGAGGAGCCGGTCCCGCTCGGGTTCAAGATCGTGCTCTATGCCGCAGCCGCCTACCTGATCCTCCGCGTGGTGCAGATGATCGGATGGCTGTTCTAGGCGAGAAACTCTGATCAGCGTTTCTCGAACCGGTACACTCGCCGCACCACGACAGAGGCGGGGGCCCATGGCAGCGCTGACCTTCGGCGAGGACGTCAAGCGGACGTTCTGCACCCTGTGCCCGCAGCACTGCGGCATCCTCATCCAGGTCGACGACGGCCGGCCGGTCCGGTACGTCGGCGACAAGGAGAACCCGGTCGCCCGCGGCAAGCTGTGCATCAAGGCCACCGCATGCCTCGAGATCCACGAGCACCCCGACCGTGTCGACCACCCCCTCAAGCGCGTCGGCGCTCGCGGCGAGGGTCGCTGGGAGCGCGTGTCCTGGGAGCAGGCGCTCGACGAGATCGCCGCGAAGCTCGCCGAGATCCGGGCGACGACCGGCCCCGAGGCCCTCGCGACGCTGGGCGGCACCCACAAGGGCCCCGGTGACTGGTCGAGCTGGAAGTTCGCCTGCGAGTTCGGATCTCCCAACTTCGTGAGCCAGGGCCGCAACTGCGGGGTCGGAGAGCTCGTGACGGAGACCGCCGTCTACGGGTGGGACACCGTGTACCAGGCTCCGCTGCCGGGTGTCACGAAGTGCGTGGTCGTCTGGGGCACGAACCCCGCCGAGTCCTCACCGCCGTCGTGGCTGCGTCTCCTCGCCTGCAAGGAGCAGGGCGCCAAGATCATCGTGATCGATCCCCGGCGCACGAAGACCGCCGAACGGGCCGACCTCCACCTCGCCGTCCGGCCCCGCACCGACGGAGCGCTGGCCCTCGGCATGATCCACGTGATGATCGAGGAGGACCTCTACGACCACGAGTTCGTCGAGCAGTGGACCCTGGGGTTCGACGACGTGAAGGCGGAGGCCGCGAAGTGGACGCCCGAGCGCACCTCCGAGGTGACCGGCGTCCCGGCGGAGGACATCGTGGCGGCGGCGCGGATGTATGCCACGAACCGGCCCGGCCGCATCGCCTTCGGCGTCGCCCCGACCCAGATGGGCGAGGGCGCCGCTCGCTCCGTGCTGCTCGGCCGGGCGATCCTGCGGGCCATCTCCGGCAACCTCGACGTGAGGGGCGGCGAACCCCTCAACGTGCCCTACGACAAGGAGCAGTTCGCCTGGTTCGAGAACGTCGGCTTCGACAAGCTCGTGGACCATCCGCTGCGCACCCGGGAGAGCGTCAACGCCCACGAGACGCCGATCGCCTCGATCACCGGGTACAAGACGTTCCGTGAGGCGCAGGCCGCAGTACGGCCCGACGGGCACACCGGGTGTGCCTACATGCTCTTCGCCAGCCAGCCGGCCATCTACCGCGCGGTGCTCGACCAGGACCCGTACCCCGTCCGGGCGATCATCGTCCAGGGCGGGGAGCCGATGCTGGCGATGGGCGCCGCCAAGAAGGCGTACGAGGCGTTCACGAGCGACAACCTCGACCTGCTGGTGACCATGGACCTCTGGATGACGCCGACGGCACAGCTGTCCGACTACGTGCTGCCGGCGGCCGACTTCATGGAGCGGTCCGACATCAGCGCACACTGGGGCATCGGCAACTTCTTCGTGGCCGGTCAGAAAGCCGTGGAGCCCCGCCACGAGCGCCGCAACGACTACGACCTGTGGGCCGGCC
>DATHYU010000058.1:0-4595 GCA_035458965.1 Acidimicrobiia bacterium
TCGACGACCTTCGCCCAGTTCTTCAGCCGGAGATCACCGAGGAGGGGGATCTCCACGGCCACGGTCGCGTGCATGGCCCGAGGGTAGGGGGGATCGGCGCGCCAGTCAGGAACGCTGCACGCCGGTGAAGAACACCAGCGCCGGGTGCTCGACGGCCGTCTCGAGCAGTCCGGCCAGACCGGCGGTCCCCGTGGCGCAGACGTCGATGCCCGTGGCCTCCCGCCCGAGCCGATGGGCTTCGAGCACCCGCTCCTCGCTCACCACGACCGGCCATCCTCCGGAGCGCAGCGTCTCCTCGAGGAGCACCCGCCAGTCGTAGACGACGTCGTCGAGGATCCCGCTGGCCGCCGACGTGCCCACCGGGTCCCACGGCCACATGAAGGCGTCGGGCCGCTCGTCGAGGTGTGCCAGGACGCCGCCGAGCAGCTCGCCACGTCCGGCGAGGTCCACCGGATCGTCGGACCCTGCGGCGTCCATCGCCAGGAGCCAGGCCCGCCGGAACGGGGCGCAGGCCTCCGTCTGGACCGGGTGGTAGGCGGGGTCCACGTCGATCCACCCGGAGGCGATCGCCGTGCCGAACGCCTGCGCGACCGCCGTGCCCAGCGCACCGCCCCCGACCTGGAGGAAGACGTGCAGCGGTCCGCTCGCCCCGGCGTCGGCGAGTTGCTCGGCCGCCTCCCACCCGAGGGTCCGCCCGCCGTCGATCGTCCGGTGCGTGATCGTCCCCTGGACCGAGAACGGGGTGGCTCCCTCGTCGACGGCCTCGAGGAACCGGAGGTAGGTGGGGTCGCCGGACTCGCCCGGACGGCGCTCGCAGACCTCGATGCGGGCGTCCAGGCCCGCGAGGCGCTCCACGACGGCGGCATCGGCCCAGGTCGGGATGAAGACCCGCAGCGGCCGTTCCTCGGCGCGGGCGACGACGGCGGCGGCGAGCGCCGCGTTGCCGCACGATGCGATCGCCAGCTCGGACCCGTCGTCGCCGTCCACGGCGAGGGCGAGCATGACCCCGAAGAGGTGCCGCGCCTTGTGCGACCCGCCGACGTTGCCGGAGTCGTCCTTGACCCAGACCCGCGCGGCGCCGGTCGCCGCCGCCAGCGACGGCTGGTCGGACAGGGGAGTGACGGAGAATCCGTGGCCCTCGACGGCGGCCACGTGGTCGTCCAGGCGATGCACGAGCGCGACGAAGTCGTCGTCACTCCACCCCGCGGCGCGGGCAGCGGCGTAGACGTCGAGATGGCTCCGGTAGCGGATGAACGGGTTCGCCGAGCCCCGGTCGATCACACACCGGTCCTTTCGTTGAACTCGCCGATCATCTCGTCCCACCGGTCGAGGTAGGGCCGCAGGCCGTCCCAGAAGGCCGGGGACCGCCGCGCGTCGAAGTCGTCGAGCGGCACGCCCTGCTGCTCGACCCACGTGTAGTACCCGAGGTTGAAGATGCGGCGGCGATCGACCTCGCCGAGCTCCAGCACGTGGTCCGTGTCGACGGCTTCGAGATGCCTGCCGAAGGCCTCGGCGGCGGCGACCTCGTCGAAGCCGTTCGGGTGGTCCCGCCGCAGGATCTTGTCGATCTCGGATCGGTAGAGCTCGTGGCCGTCGGTCGCCACGGTCACGAGGACGTCCCCGGACCCCATCCCGTGGTGCCGGGCGATCTTGATGGCGGCGAGCATGTTCGCGATCGACGAGAAGCCCATGTGGCGCAGTCCGTCGATGACCGCGGGATCGATGCCGCGACCGCGCAGATAGGCCCTGCCGGCGTCCGTGTTGAACAGCAGGAAGAGGGTGTCCGTCGCCCGGTCGGAGACGCCGACGACGTCGTCGGCGTTCACCACGTTCTGGATGAGCGGGATGTGCTTGTCGCCGATGCCCTGGATGTTGTGCTCGCCGTACCCGTTGTAGAGCATCGTGGGGCATTCGAGGGCCTCGACGGGCACGATCCGGCACCCGGTGCGCTCCTTGAGCCAGTCACCGGCCCCGAGCGTCCCGGCCGATCCCGACGCCGACACGAAGGCGGCGAGGCGGCCCCCGCCGGCATGTTCGACGACGTGCTCGAGGGCGGGCCCGGTCACGCGATAGTGGCCGAGGTGGTTCCCGTACTCCGAGAACTGGTTGAGGATCTTGTTGGTGGGATCCATGGCGAGGTCCCGGCAGGCGTCGTAGATCTCCTTCACGTTGGACTCGGTGCCGTACGTGCGGATGATGTCCTCGGGGGCCTCGGTCCAGGCATCGAGCCACTCGAACCGTTCCCGGCTCATCCCCTCCGGCAGCACCGCCACGCCGCGGCAGCCCATGATGCGCGAGATCGCGACGCCGCCCCTGGCGTAGTTGCCGGTGGATGGCCAGATGGCCCGGTCGCGCGTGGGGTCGAAGGCGCCGGCCACGACCTTCGGGGCGAGACACGAGTACGCGGCGAGGACCTTGTGGGCCCGGATCATCGGGAACCGGTTGCCGAGGGCGAGCAGGATGCGGGCATCGACGCCGGACAACTCGCCCGGGATCTCGAGGTAGTCGGGGACGTCGGCCCGGCCCTCCCGGCTCGCGTCGTTGTACCAGTTCACCCGCCAGAGGTTCCGGGCGTCTGCATCGTCGGCGCCGACGCCGACGACGCCATCGGGCGGCGGAGGGTCGGCGAGTTCGGCGAAGGTCGGCAGGCGGATGCCGCGCTCGCGGAATCGGCCGACGGTGCGTTCGAGGGCATCGGCGTCGACGACCTCGTCGAAGAGGCCGTAGTCCTCGGGGCGTTGCAGCGTGGTCATGGGCGGGCGATCCGTTCGTAGGTCTCGGGGCGGCGGTCCCGGTAGAACTGCCAGTAGTTGCGCGTCTCCTCGATCATCGCAAGATCGAGGTCCCGGACCACGACCTCGTCCCCGGTGTCGGAAGCGGCGTCGCCGACGAGGCGGGCGCGCGGGTCGACGAAGTACGACGAGCCGTAGTAGTCGGTGTCCTCGAGGGGCTCGGGGCCGACCCGGTTGATGGCGCCGACGAAGTACTCGTTCGCCACCGCCGCCGCCGGCTGCTCGAGCTGCCACAGGTACATCGAGTGGCCCCGGGTGGTGGCCGACGGGTTGAACACGATCTTCGCCCCGGCCAGGCCCAGCTCGCGCCACCCCTCGGGGAAGTGACGGTCGTAGCAGATGTACACCCCGATCCTCCCGACCGCCGTGTCGAACACCGGGTAACCGAGGTTGCCCGGGCGGAAGTAGAACTTCTCCCAGAAGCCCTTGACCTGGGGGATGTGGACCTTGCGGTACTTCCCGAGGAAGGTGCCGTCGGCGTCGATGACGGCCGCCGTGTTGTAGTACGTGCCCTCGTCCACCATCTCGAACATCGGGACGACGAGCACCATCTCCGTCTCGCGGGCGAGGTCCTGCATGCGATCCGTGGTGGGCCCCGGCATGGTCTCGGCGTAGGCGAAGTTGGCGCGGTCCTGGACCGCGCAGAAGTACGGCGTCGAGAAGATCTCCTGGAAGCAGAGCACCCGGGCGCCGTCCTCGGCGGCCTGGCGGGCGTAGCCGACCTGGGTGTCGATCATCGACTCGACGTCGCCCGTCCATTCCGCCTGGACGAGTGCGGCGCGCACGACGGTCATGAGCCTCCTTCTGGTGTCGGGCCGAGCCTATAACGCCGGACAACCGGCGGTGGCTACTCCGCGGCGATCCCGCAGTCGGCGAGCGCCGCGTCGCGGTCCTGGCCGCCGTAGGTCACGCGCTCGTAGGCCGATACCGCCGCGACGTCCGAGGGCGACATCGTGTCTTCCTGACCGGGCATCGCCCCGGTGTTCTCCCGGTTCGTGGCCCCGTACGTGTCCCCGTGGATCTCCTTCCAGGCGTTCGAGCCGATGGTGACCCACTCGATGTGGTCGGCGCACGACGGCCAGGTCTCGACGACATCGGTGAGCGACGGGCCCACCCCGCCCTGGCCCCCGGTGCCGTGGCAGACCGAGCAGGTGTCGCCATACACGGTCCGACCGCGGCGGATGGGGTCGATCTCCGTCGACTCGGACCCTCCACCGCAGGCGGCGACGACGGCCACGACGAGAACGAGCACGAGAAAGCGGCGCACGAGGGTTGAGCGTAGAGCGTCGGCCGGGACGCGAAAAGTCATCGGATCTCCAGCAATGAGGGGGTTCTCTGCTCTACATTTTCCCCAGTCGCTTCCGGGGAGGGGAGTCTCATGACCTTCGCGCCGCGCTCGGGTCTGGCCGGTGCCGCCCGAATCACGTTCACCGCCGGGTTGCTGTTGTTCGTCGTGACGATCGTCGTCGGCATCCTGAACGGCATCGACGTCTGGGAGCCCGATCACGACACGCTCATCGGTCACGTCCATGCGGGGACCCTCGGTTGGATCACCATGGGAGTGGCGGGCATCGGGTTCCTCATGTTCTCTGCGAATCGCGAGGTCTCGGCGGCCGAGGCCGACCAGGCGCGCTCGCTGGCCTGGGCGACGGTGGGAGCGATCACGCTCTATGTCGGGGCGTTCTTCCTCGGTGACACCCTCTTCGACGACCGCATCCAGCGGCCCATCGTGGGGACGATCCTCTTCGCGGTCGTCCTGTGGTACCTCGTGTGGCTGGTCGGGGCGTATCGCAGCTATCCGGA
>DATHYU010000059.1:0-8353 GCA_035458965.1 Acidimicrobiia bacterium
GCCCGACGGTCGACCTCTTCTTCGCAGATGCCGACGGGGAGTACCTCGTCCCGGTGTCGCGAACCGTGTCGCGCAGCGAGTCGGATCCGGCGTCGCTCGTCGGGGACCTGCTGGCCGGTCCACAGGACGGCCTCGGGCTGGTGAACCCGATCCCGGACGGGACGATCGTGCGGTCGCTGTCCTTCGAGGACGGCCGCCTCGTCCTCGACCTCGGCGGGACGTACGGCGGTGAGGCGGGATCGCTGGCCCACGAGGCGGTGCTGCAGTCCGTCCAATCGTGGCCCGGTGTCGACACGGCGATCGTGACGGCCGACGGACGACCGCTCGACACGAACTCGAGCGGTCACCTCCTCTACTTCTACGACGAGGAGCGCGACATGCTGCTCGCTCGCCCCGTGGGCCTCGTGAGCCCTGCCGACGTGCTCGCCGCCTACCTGGACGGCCCCTCCGAGTCGGCGCTCGCGGGGCTTCCCGACGACATCGCCGCCCTCGGCATCGAATTGGAGTCGAACGGCCTCCTCCGTCTCGAGTTCACCTACCGGCCGTCGCTGCGCCGGTACGCGCTGGACCACCCGGACTCGGTGCGGCGGGTGCTCGAGGGCCTGATCGCCACCTTCACCACGGGGTTCTCGCAGGTGGAGGGCGTGTATCTCGACTTCGAAGGACGCAATGCCCTCGGTGCCGGCCAATGCGCCAACATGTTGAACACGGCCCAGTTGCGCCCCGAGGTGCTCAACGACGAGCGGCTGCTCGCCCGGCGGGCGTCGGAGGCGTGATGGACGTCATCTACCTCGACAATGCGGCGACCTCGTGGCCGAAGCCACCGGAGGTCCGCGACGCGCTCGACCGCTACTTCGGTGAGGGTGGCGGGAACCCGGGCCGATCCGGGCATCGGATGTCGGTGGCCGCCGCGCGGATCGTGGAAGACGCCCGGGACGCCGTCGCCGAGCTGTTCGCGATCGACGACCCCTCGCGCGTGCTGTTCGGCAAGAACGTCACCGAAGGACTCAACCTCGGGATCACCGGGACGGTGAAGCCGGGCGATCACGTGATCACCTCGAGCATCGAGCACAACTCGGTGATGCGGCCGCTCCGGCACCTCGAGACGATCGGCGTCGACGTGACGGTCGTGGCGTGCGCCGCCGACGGCACCCTCGACGCCGCAGCGGTCGAAGCGGCGATCCGCCCGGAGACCCGCCTGATCGTGACCCTGCACGGGTCGAACGTGATGGGGACGCTGCTGCCGATCGCCGACATCGCCGGCATCGCCCGTTCCCGGGGCATCCCGTATCTCGTCGATGCCGCCCAGACCGCAGGCGCGATCCCCATCGATGTCGACGCCCTCGGCATCGACATGCTCGCCTTCACCGGCCACAAGGCGCTCCTCGGCCTCACCGGCACCGGCGGCCTCGTGGTGGCCGATCACGTGGAACTGGAGCCCATCATGAGGGGCGGGACCGGGAGCCGGTCCGATCTCGAGATCCAACCCGACTTCCGGCCGGACGCCTTCGAGAGCGGCACGCTCAACGTTGCCGGCCTCGCCGGGCTGGCCGCCGGGGTCCGGTTCCTGCTCGGCCGGGGCGTCGACCACGTCGCCGCCCATGAGCGGTCGCTGGTGGACCGGTTCCTGCGGGGTGCGGCCGAGGTCCCCGGTGTCGAGGTGCACGGGCCCGCCGACCTCGATCTCCGGTGCGGCGTCGTGTCCTTCGCGATCGACGGGCTCGTGTCGTCGGAGGTCGGGACCCTCCTCGATCGGGAGTACGGGATCATGAGCCGGGTCGGACTGCATTGCGCTCCCGGAGCCCACCGCACGCTCGGCACGTTTCCCACGGGGTCGGTCCGCTTCGGGTTCTCGGTCTTCACGACCCACGACGAGGTCGATGCCGGCCTCGAGGCCGTCGACGAGATCGCCGCCTGGGCCCGGAGCGAGCGGTGAGCGCCCTCGACGGCCTGCTCACCTTCTTCGCCTCCCACCATGCGGTCCGGGCGGAGAAGCTCCTTCGCACCGACGGATTCGCCGTCGAGTTGATCCCCGGCCCGAAGGAGCTCAGCCCGAACTGCGGGGTGGCGCTGCGGTTCGAGCTCGAGCGCCGCGACGAGGCCCTCGGGTTGCTGGGGTCCAAGAAGGTCGAGGTCGACGAGGTGCATCACTACGTGCCGAGGACCGACGCGTGGAAGCCGGCACGGACCGGCCGCCGGTTCTTCCGACGGAGGGACGAGTGACGGCGCCGCCGACGCGACGTCCCCGGGGGATCCGGGTCACCGGCCTCCAGGCCGGGATCGTGATGGCCTTCGCCGCCGTCGCGGCCGGCTCGTTCTTCGAGGTTCGCCCCCCCGACGCCTACGGCGTCTGCATGGTCTGCCATGGCCGCGACCTGGTGAACTCCGTCGCCAACTCGCTCACGGGGTCCCGGTTCGTCGTCGCGCCGAGTGCCCTCGTGTTCCCGCTCCTGACGACGGTCGGGGTGGTGATCGGAGGCTGGCTCGGAGCGATCACGAGCGGTGAGTTCCGGTTCCGCAAGCCGTCGAAGCCCGTCCGTGACTTCATCCACGGCATGCTCGTGATGAACTTCGGGCTCCTGGCGGCCGGATGCTCGACCCGGCTGGCCCTGCGGACCGCGGCAGGAGACATCGCCGGGGTCGGCGGGTTCGCCCTCATGGCGGTCGGCGTCGTGCTCGCCACGCTGTGGCTGAAGCGGAAGGCGCTCCGATGACCCTCGCCGCCGTCGCCAGCCTCGTCGTCGGCGTCGTGATCGGGTTCGTCGGCCAGCGCTCGCGCATGTGTTTCATCGGTGGGATCCGCGACTGGATCCTCGTGCGCGACACGTTCCTCTTGAAGGGCCTCGTCGCGTTCGTGCTCGTCGGGTGGGTGCTGTTCCCGGCCTTCGCCGCCCTCGGCGGGGCGGCCGTCCCCGAGTTCGGCCGGCCCGGCCTTCGGGTGGCGCTGCTCACGATCGCGGGCGGGTTCGGGGTCGGGTACGTGTCGACCCTCGCCAACGGGTGCCCCTTCCGCCAGCACGTCCTGGCGTCGCAGGGGACCGGGTCCTCGATGGTCTATCTGGCCGGGTTCTTCAGCGGCGCGATCGTCTTCCACACGGTCGTCGCCAAGGTCATCGGCGACGTCCTCCTCTGAGGCACCGAAACCCTGCGCATATAAACTGACCGGCCAGTCAGGAGGACCGTCCATGGCCTGGGGAGCGGAGTGGGACAGGGTCGCCGACGTGGTCGTCGTCGGGTGCGGCGCAGCGGGCGCGTCCGCCGCAGCGGCGGCTGCGCGCCGTGGCGCGTCGGTCGTCGTGCTCGAGAAGGCGCCGACCTCCGGCGGGACGACGGCCGCCTCGCGGTGCCAGCTGTGGATCCCCAACAACCGCTTCATCCGCGAGTCGGGGAGGACCGAGGACCGAAACGCCACGCTGCGCTACATGGCGCGAACGGCTTTCCCGACCCTCTACGACCCGGATCATCCGACGCTCGGCCTTCCCGACGACCGGTACCTGTCGCTGGCGGCGTTCTTCGATCACGGCACCGAGGCGATCGACGAGTTCGTGGCCACCGGAGCGATCGACATCGAGCCCGTCGACTCCCCGGCCTACTACGCCCATCTCCCCGAGGACACGATCGGGGTCGGGCGCACCATCCAACCCGTCCTTCCCGACGACTACGTCCCCGGCCGCGATCCGTCGGGCGGGCAGACCTTCGTCGACGACCTCATGGCCTACGCCGGCGAGCGCGGCGCCGAGCTGCTCGTGGACCATCGGGTCGTCCACGTGATCCGCAACGACCGTGACGAGGTCGTCGGCGTCGAGGCCCGCGCCGGGATGCGGACGGCGCTCATCGGGGCCCGGCGCGGTGTGATCTTCGCCTCGGGCGGATTCCTCCACGACGAGCGCATGGCCCTCGACTACCTGAAGGGACCGGTCCTCGGTGGTGCCGCCTCGCCCTTCGCCGAGGGCGACTTCGTGCGGGTCGGGACCGAGGTCGGCGCCCGGCTGGGGAACATGGCGCACGCCTGGTGGGACCAGGTGGTCGTGGAGATGGCCGTTCTCAACCGGGCCACCCGGGGGGACGTCTACGCGCCGTTCGGCGACAGCATGATCATGGTGAACAAGTACGGGCGACGGGCGCTCAACGAGAAGGCGCCGTACAACGAGCGAGGCCAGTTCCACTTCGAGTGGGATGCCTACCGGGGGGAGTACCCGAACTTCCTGATGTTCATGATCTGGGACGAAGCGCTCGTCCAGAGCCCGGTCGAGTCGATGTTCCGCTGGCCCGTGCCCGCCGACCACCGGGAGCGGCACTACATCATCAGGGCCGAGACCCTCGAGGACCTCGCCGTCGAGCTCGATCGCCGCCTCGAACGGATCGCCCATCACACGGGGACCGCCCGCCTCGATCCCGACTTCGTCCCACACCTCCGCGCCACCATCGAGCGCTTCAACGGGTACGCCCGGGAGGGCGAGGACCCGGAGTTCCATCGCGGCGAGACCCCGATCGAGCACGCCTGGGCGATGCCGAAGCGGCCCGACGCCGTGACCGGGACGATGTACCCCATCGCCGGGGAGGGCCCCTACTACTGCTGCATCCTCGGTCCCGGTGCCCTCGACACGAAGGGCGGCCCGGTGACCGACGAGCACGCCCGGGTGCTCGACGTGGATGGCAACGCGATCCCGGGGCTGTACGGCGCCGGCAACTGCATCGCGTCGCCTGCCGGCCAGGCCTACTGGGGTCCCGGCGGCACGATCGGCCCGGCGGTCACCTTCGGGTACATCGCCGCCCGTCACGCCGTGGCGGTGGCGGACCGGTCGCCGGCCTAGGCGCTACTTCGGCGGCAGGCTCTCGGCGAAGGCGACTCCCCGGGCGACCCACGCGTCGAGGCCGGCGTCGCTCGCGAAGCCTTCCGGTGCGACCGAGATCCACCCGCGCATCGGACGGGCTCCCATGTCGAAGGTGCGTGCGCCGGGGAGGGCCTCCGCCTCTTCGTGGGCGTCCTTGCCGACCCGCACCATCAGCTCGTCCCCGCTGATGCCGACGGCCAGGTTGCCGCCGATCATGAAGCCGATCCCGCCGAACATCCTCTGCTCGCGAAGGTCGGGCCGGGTGCCGATCCGAACACGGACCTCGTCGGCGAGGGCTTCGTCGTAGGCCATGGGGCGACGCTACTGCAGGATGGTCGCGCCCGCCCGGACGACGGGGCCGACCTCGGTGCCCAGCAGCTCGATCGACTGAAGGGTGAGGTGGTGGGGGAGCGAGCCGGCGGGGTGGAGCATGAACCGGTCGATGCCGAGGATCTCGCGCCAGCGCAGGATCTTCGCCGCGACCGTCTTCGGGCTGCCGAGCACGAGCGATCCCACCGGACTGCGCATCGCGTCGAACTGCCGGCGAGTCATCGGGGGCCATCCGCGTTCGCGGCCGATCTTGTCCATCCCCTCCTGGTAGGAGGGCCACACGGCGTCGGCGGCCTCGTCGTCCTTCTCTGCGACGTGTCCGTGGGCGTGGACGGCGAGCGGGAAGGCATCGGGGTCGTGGCCGTGCTCGGCGAGGGCCCGCCGGTAGATCTCGGCGAGTACCCGGAAGCGGGCGGGGTCGCCGCCGATGATGGCGAGGGCGAGGGGAAGGCCGAGGCGGCCCGCTCGCACCACCGACGCGGGAGTCCCCCCGACGCCGATCCAGACGGGGAGGGGATCCTGCTGGGGCCGGGGGTAGACCGCCTGGCCCTGCAACGGTGCCCGGAACCGGCCGCTCCACGTGACCCGCTCGTGGTCGCGGATCTGCAGCAGCAGCTCCAGCTTCTCGGTGAACAGCTCGTCGTAGTCGGCCAGGTCGTACCCGAAGAGAGGGAACGACTCGATGAAGGAGCCCCGGCCGACGAGGAGCTCGGCTCGTCCCTCCGACAGGAGGTCGAGGGTGGCGAAGTCCTGGAAGGTGCGGACCGGGTCGGCCGAGCTGAGGACGATCACGGCCGAGCTCAGCCGGATCCGCTCCGTCGTCCGGGCGGCCGCGGCGAGGGTGATGGCGGGCGCCGATGCGGCCATGTCGGCGCGGTGGTGCTCACCGAGGCCGTAGACGTCGAGTCCGACTTCCTCGGCCTTCTCGATCTCGGCGACGATCTGGCGCAGCCGCTCGCCGTGGTCGGCGGCGGCACCCGTCGCAGACGTCTCGGCGAAGCTGGTGAGTCCGAGGTCGAAGGTCGTCAATCTGCTTCCTCGTGGGGGGTGTCGAGTATGTCACGCACTGCGCGCCGTTGCGCGCCGGCGGCCGGACGTCATCGGCCGAGACGAGCCTCCACCTCACCTCGTCGGCCGACCGGTCGGTCTGCGGGCAGCCGGATTCGGTAGGGTCGAGGTATGAGACCGGTCGCCGACGGCGTGTATGCACTGGGGACCCGGGGGCACAACTTCTATGTGCTGCGCGACGGGAACGAGGCGACGGTCATCGATGCCGGGTGTTCGCGCGAGTGGAAGAAGCTCGAGAAGGGCCTCGCATCGATCGGCCTGGCGCTCGACGCCGTCGCGGGCATCGTGGCGACCCACTCCCACGCCGACCACCTGGGACTCGGAAAGCGGGCGGCTGCGGAGGGCATCTCCGTCTCCGTTCACGAGGACGAGCGGTCCCGGGCGCTGGGAACCTACTCGGGACGCTTCGCAGTGAGCTCGTCCGAGCTCCCGATGTTCAGGATTCGCACGCTGCGGAACTTCCTCCCCATGGTGTTCGCCGGGGTGACGAAGTTCGAGCACCTCGACGAGGTCGGGACGTTCTCCGACGGCGACCGCCTCGATCTTCCGGGTACCCCCGTCGTCGTCCACACCCCCGGGCACACCGAGGGACACACGATGTTCCACTGCCCGCAGTTCGGCCTGCTCTTCACCGGCGACGGGCTGGTCACGATGGACCTCCTCGGGCCCGGGACCGGCCCGCAGCTGATCGAGAAACGTTTCAACCTGGATCACGACCAGGCAGGTGCTTCGCTCGATCGGATCGTCGGCCTCGAGGCCGACACGCTCCTGCCGGGCCATGGGTCGCCCTGGCAGGGGTCCCCGGCGGAGGCCGTCGCATTGGCTCGGGCACTCACCTGATGGGACGGGACGATGTCTGACGGCACTCCCTCGATGAGGATCGAGCGCACCTTCGACGCACCGATCGAACTCGTCTGGGAGATGTGGGCCGATCCCGGCCACTTCGCCGCGTGGTACGGCCCCGACGGCGCCACGGTGTCGGTCGCCACCATGGACGTGCGTGTCGGGGGATCGCGCCTCATCGGCATGGCGATGGAGACCCCGGGCGGTCCGCGTCGGATGTGGTTCGCCGGGGAGTACCGGGAGGTCGTCGGGAACGAGCGGCTCGTCTACACCGAGTTCGTGGCCGACGAGTCCGCGAACGCGCTCCCGCCCTCGGCAATGGGGATGCCCGACGACCACCCCGTCACCACCGAGGTGGTCGTGGAGCTCGGGGACCTCGGAGGCCGCACTCGCATGGTGATGACCCACATCGGCGTTCCCGAGGGCTCGCCGGGGGCGGTCGGGTGGGCGATGGCGTTCGGCAAGCTCGACTCGTACCTCGCCACACACAACGGCTGAGTCGCCGGCGGCACGGCGGGCGGAGACCTGTCGTGTTCGGCACGGGGCCGGCCATCGCCGGCACCAATCCGGGCCGGCCAGGAGTCGTCGACGATGCCGAAGCACCCCTTCGCCGACAGGGGGCGGTCCCTTCGCCAGAACTCTCGAGATTGGCCTCTTGACCTTCCATTCGACTGGAAGGCGTACGGTGGCAGAAAGACCACAGAGGAGGCCGAAGGTGCGTGATCCAGTCTGCGGGATGCCGGTCGATGACTCCGCTCTGACGATCGACGGGCACAGAGATCTTCGGTTCTGTTCGACGCGCTGCCTCGAGGCCTTTCGGTCCGATCCTGGGGCGTACACGGGCAACGGCGAGCAGCCGGCCGTCGAGCATGAGATGGCCGTGTCGGGATCCGGGGCGATTGGCCATCGGCCTCGCACCGTTCACCTGGCAATCGATGGAATGACATGCGCTTCGTGTGTCACGACGATCGAGCGGGCGTTGACGGCGACGCCCGGTGTCGTCGACGCCCGAGTGAACCTGGCTGCCGAGACCGCCGCGGTGGAGGTGGATGGTGTGCCGCCCGAGGTCCTGGCCGATGTCGTTGCCGGGGCCGGGTACTCGGCGCGGCAGGTGAACGGCGATGCTGATGACACCGACACGGAGGCCGCCTCCCGCGAGATGCTGTACCGGACGCTGCTGCGCAAGTTCTGGTTTGCTGCCGTGGTGTCACTGCCGGTGATCTATTTCTCCTACCCGGAGTTGTTCCCCGGGATCCCCGAGAAGGGGTCCACGGCGT
>DATHYU010000060.1:0-6728 GCA_035458965.1 Acidimicrobiia bacterium
GCCGGCAGCCGCCAGCGTCGCCCCCGCGACGGTCCAGGACGGCGTCTCCCGGCCGCCCAGCAGCGCCGTCGGCACCAGCACCAACAGGGCGAACACGGCGGCGAGCACGAGGAGCACGACCGCGTAGGAGACGGTTCGGGAGATCAGGCGGTCGATCTCGAACAGCCGATACCTCGTCACGGCCACGACGATCGACACGGGAACCATGACGAGGGCGATCCCCAGCGGGTCGAAGAACCCGAGGTTCGCCGTCAGGTTCGAGCCGACCCCCTCGAGCACGGCCTCGCCCATCGAGAGGACGAGGAGCATGACCAGAGCGAAGGAGAGCCACTTCAACTGGGCGCGCTCGACGCCGTCAGAGCGGCGGAACCGCAGGACCAGACCGGCGATCGCGGCGAGCGACGCCGGGAAGGCGACGAGGATGCCCACCTCCGCCGGTGGAAGTCCGGGCACCCCGATCGGATTGTCGACGCACACCTCGTCGCCGGTCTCCAACCCGGCCGAGTCTGTGAACTGGCAGAGCTCGGGAGTCGCGACCCCGAGCAGCACCATGAGCGCGAGTGCGGCCGTCAGCGTCCAGAGCACCGGCCGCCATCGAGGCGACGGCACGTCGCCGGTGGGAAAGAGCAGCGGCAGCAGCCCGATCACCCCGACGACGAACATCCACCAGCCGGCGTTTCCGAACGCGATGCCCACGAGCCGCAGCGGGCCTGCGTCGAGGAACGAGTTTTCGACGAGCGCGTCCGCCACGCTGTCGCCCGACCCGAGCCCGGCGCCGAGAGCGGCCAGCGATCCACCGATGCCGACGATCGAGAGCACCCACGCGACCCGATGTCCGGGCCGCCTGACCAGGAGCACACCGCCGGCGATGCCGAACAGCATCACGGAGGCCAGGATCCACGGGTCGTTGACGGTGGTGCCGGTCGAGCGCGCCGCGATCAGAGCGGCGGACGTCACCCCGATCGTGGCGACGACCACCGACACACCGGCGAGAGCGCTGGGCACCGTCCGTCGTCCCGTACCTGCGGCACGCTCCCGGCGAGACGGAATGGCGTCGTCGCCAGGAGCAGTCATGTCGCAATGTTCGCAACCCGCCGTTCCGGAATCGTTACGGCCGGACGCCCCCGACGTTCGCGCGAACGCGGCCACCACGCGAGAACGGGCCCCGAAGGGCCCGTTCCTACGGTCTGCCGTGAGCTGAGAAGCTCCGCTCCGCTCAGAGCCCCTTCTCGAACTCGTCCTCGAAGGAGACGACCGTCCGGCCCGGCTTGTCGGCCGCGGGACCGACCCGGTCACGATCACGGTCACGGTCACGATCACGATCACGATCGCCACGGCCGCGGTCACGGTCGCCACGGCCACCGCGATCACGGTCGCCACGGCCGCGGTCACGGTCACGGTCACGGTCACCGCCGTCACCACGTGGCCGGCGCTCGCGACGCTCGTCGCCGCCATCGTCGTCACCGTCCTCGCTCGGAGCGGGGACCTCGGCGCCGGCGACATCGAGGCTGATCTTGCCGTTCCGGTCGATCTCGCGCACCACCACGGCGACCTTGTCGCCGAGGCTGTAGACGTCCTCGACCTTGTCGATCCGCTTGCCGCCACCGATCTTGGAGATGTGCAGCAGGCCGTCACGACCAGGAAGGATGTTCACGAAGGCGCCGAAGGACGTGATGTTCACGACCTCGCCCTCGTACTCCTTGGCGAGCTCCGGCTCCGGCGGGTAGGCGATGGCCATGACCCGATCCTTGGCCGCCTCCATCGACGGACCGTCGACGGCGCCGATGCGCACCGTGCCGTCGTCCTCGATCTCGAGGGTGGCGCCGGTGGTCTCCTCGATCTCACGGATCATCTTGCCCTTGGGGCCGATGACCTCGCCGATCTTGTCCTTCGGGATCTGGACGGCGACGATCCGCGGCGCGTTCGGGTTCATCTCCGACCGCGGCTCGGCGATGACCTTGCCCATCTCCCCGAGGATGTGGAGACGGGCCTCCCGGGCCTGGCCGAGCGCCTTCGTGAGCACCTCTGCGGGCAGGCTCTCGATCTTCGTGTCGAGCTGGAGCGCCGTGATGACGTCCTTCGTGCCCGCGACCTTGAAGTCCATGTCGCCGAGGGCGTCCTCGGCGCCGAGGATGTCGGTGAGCGTCACGAACTGGCCGTCATGGGCGATGAGCCCCATGGCGACACCGGCGACGGCGGCCTTGATGGGCACGCCGGCGTCCATGAGCGACAGGGACGAGCCGCAGACCGAGGCCATCGACGACGACCCGTTCGACTGCAGCACCTCGGAGACGAGGCGGAAGGCGTAGGGGAACTCGTCGGCCGTCGGGATGACCGGGAGCACCGCCTTCTCGGCGAGGGCACCGTGGCCGATCTCGCGGCGCTTGGGGCCCCGCATGAAGCCCGTCTCGCCAGTGGAGAACGGCGGGAAGTTGTAGTGGTGCATGTAGCGCTTCGAGTCCTCGAGGCTGATCGTGTCGAGCATCTGCTCCATGCGGAGCATGCCGAGCGTGGACACGTTGAGCACCTGCGTCTCGCCACGCTGGAACAGGCCCGAGCCGTGGGCCCGGGACACGACGCCGACCTCGACCGAGATGGGGCGCACGTCCGCGGTGCCGCGGCCGTCGAGGCGGATGCCGTCGTTGACGACACGCTCGCGCATGGCCTTCTTGGAGACGGCCTTGAAGGCCTTCTTGGCCTGCCCGAAGTCCTCGTGGTCGGCATCGATGCCGAGCTCGCCGAGGGTGGCCTCGAGCGCCGCGTCCTCGGCGGCGTTCCGCTCCATCTTCGCGGGGATGGTCACGACGTCGGCGAGCTTCGGACGGGCCGCCGCCTCGACGCGGGCGTAGATGTCGTCCGTGTAGTCGACCGCGATCGGCCACTCGATGGGCTCCGGCTCCCCCACCTGGCCCCGCAGCTCGAGCTGCAGGTCGATGAGCGTGCCGATGTAGCCCTTCGCCTCCTCGAGCCCGACCGCAACCGCGGCCTCGTCGGAGGGGGCGGCGCCGTCGTCGACGAGCCTGAGCGCGTTGGGCGTGGCGCCGGCCTCGACCATGGCGATGTCGACGCCACCGTCGGAGTTGCGCTTGCCGACGACGACCATGTGGAACACGGCGGTCTCGAGCTGCTCGAACGTCGGCATCGCGACCCAGGCGCCGTCGATGTAGCCGAGTGCGACGCCGCCGATCGGGCCGTCGAACGGGATGGCGCTGATCGACAGCGCCGCCGATGCTGCATTCAGGGCGATGATGTCGTAGGCGTTGGCGTCGTCGACCGACAGGACTGTCGCGACGATGTGGGTCTCGTTGCGATACCCGTCTGCGAAGTTCGGGCGCAGGGGGCGGTCGATGAGGCGGCAGGTCAGCGTCGCCTTCTCGGTGGCGCGGCCCTCCCGGCGGAAGAACGAGCCGGGGATCTTCCCGGCGGCGTACATCCGCTCTTCGACGTCGACGGTGAGCGGGAAGAAGTCGACGCCTTCGCGCGGCTTGCGGGCCGCGGTGGCGGTGGTCAGGACCTCGGTCCCGCCGATGGCTGCGACGACGGCGCCGTCGGCGAGCTGGGCGAGCGATCCTGCACGGAACTCGAACTCGACGCCACCGACGGTGGCGCGAACGGTGTGCTGGTGCACGTTCTCTCCTCTTGTGAGGGGGAGGAACGAGCCAATTACCAGTGGTCACACCTCGAAGGGGCTCGAGAGGTGGCAACTAGCAACTGGACCCGAAGGCCTCCCTGTTGGATACGGGACCGGTGAACCCGGCTTCCTGATCCGCCGGACACTTGGATGCAGCCCGAAGGCCGCGTCTCTTCAGCGCCGGAGCCCGAGACGGGCGATGACGGACCGATACCGCTCGACGTCCTGATTGCGCAGGTAGTCGAGCAGCCTCCTCCGCTTGCCGACCAACATCAGCAGACCCCGCCGGCTGTGATGGTCCTTCGTGTGGACCTTCAGGTGCTCGGTGAGGTGGTTGATGCGTCCGGTGAGCAGCGCCACCTGAACCTCGGGCGAACCCGTGTCGGTGTCGTGCTTGCCGTACTCGGCGACGATGGTAGAGGTGTCAGTCATGGGAACAGGTAGGGACGGACGTCCCGGTCGCCCGAAGTGTAGCACTCCCCTCTCCCATGCCAAGACGACGACAGTTTCTCACGACGAGGCACCGACCACGGCCTCGACCTCGATCTCCACCCGCCACGACGGATCCAGCAACGCGGCGACGACGACCATCGTCGCCACCGGGTCGGCCGAACCGAAGACCTCACCATGAACCCGCCCGATCTCGTCGGCGTCGCCGGCGTCCACGATGAACATCCGGGTCCGGACGACATCGTCGACCGACCCACCCAGATCGCCGATCGCCCGAAGGGCGATCTCGGCGCAGCGCCGCATCTGATCGGCCGCCGACCGGGCGACCTGCTCACCGGCCGCCGGGACCGGGGCGGTCCCGGCGACGAGGATGCGGTCACCCCTCCGCAGCGCCCGGCTGAAGCCGTAGGCCCGCTCGTATGGGGACCCGGAGTGGATGCGCTCGGTCATGACGGCCGACACTACCGCCGGCCGGCCGAACGCCGGTCAGACCACCTTCACGAACGCGGTGCCGCCGGTTCGATCCGACAGGGCGGCGATGTTCGGCGGCCGGGAGAGGTCGGTGAGGTCGCACGGCTCGGCCGACATCCTGCTCACCACGCAGGCGGCGACATCGGGATGGTGGAGCACGGCCTTGTGCGCCCCGACGATCGCGCCGAGGACGGCGAAGGGGTTCGGGAAGGCGTCCACCGCCGAGGGGCCCGGCGTGTCCACCTCGTACACCGACATGCCGTCGGGGACGTCCTTGAAGTTCGTCACGGCCGCATCGGGAGCCCGGACGACGGCGACGTCGACACCCGAGGCCTGCCCGAGGCCGTTGCGATGGTCCGTGCAGTCGAACACCCCCACCGAGCACTCCACCGGGTTGTAGCCCCCGTCGTGGGGAAGCCCGGGGAGGTCGACGAAGGGCAACCGCTCGTAGAGCCAGTCGAGGACGACGCCGGCCGACTGGCCGAGGCCGTGGATCCCCGAGGCCAACGGCGGATCGAGGAGCGTCGCACCCGTCACACCGTCGACGGCCGGGAGCCTGCCCCGGTCCCACTGCTCGATCATCTCGGCGATGATCGCCCCTCCCTTGCTGTGCCCGACCAGGTGGACCTCCCGGCCGCCGCCGGCGACACCGGTCGTGAAGCCCGCGAGGGCGGCCGCGGCGTCCTCGACATCGGCCGTTCGCGCGGCCTCCGCGTGATCGAACCCCTCGCCGACCCACCGGTAGTCGAAGTGGCGTACCTGGTCCTCGGAGAGGCCCATGAGATCGATGAGGTCACCGAAGGTCTCGGCCGACGACGAACTGCCATAGCCGGGGACGAACACGACGATCACGTCGTCCGGCGGCTGCAGGCCGAGGGCGGTGGCCGGAGACGAGGTGAACAGCGACGCCCGGCGGCGGACGGCGGCGATGACGGCGACGGCGACGGCGGCGATGGCGCCGCCCGCCGGTAGCGCAGGCAGACCCCCGGAGTCGCCGGTCGGGGCGTCGGGGACGGTGGCGATCACCTCCGGAGCGACCGGCCGGGGGCCGGGGGCGAGCCGGGAGGCGTCACCGGGTGGGGCCGCGAGCGCAAGCACCACGAGCAACGACGAGAGCACGATCCTTCCCTTCCGGGGAGTGCGGGGGCGGCTCGGACACCGTGCCGACCCGACGGGCCCCGCACAAGGGATTCGATCAGAGGAGCGCCCGGGCCGCCTCGATGTCGCGGCGGATCTGAGCCACGAGTTCCTCGACCCCAGAGAACCGACGTTCGTCGCGGATGCGATCGACGAACCGGACGGCGAGCTCCTCGCCGTAGAGGTCGCGGCCCCCTTCGAGGAGATGGACCTCGAGGGTCTCGCGCTCGCCCCCGAAGGTCGGGCGCACGCCGATGTTGGCGACGCCCGGAAGGTCCGCGTCGCCTACGGTCCCGGACCGAACCGCATAGACCCCCCGCTCCGGGACGGCCATGCCCGCCGGGATGTCGAGATTCGCGGTCGGGATCCCGATCGAGGCTCCCCTCCCGTCACCTCTGACCACCCGGCCGCGCAGCTCGTGGCTCCTGTCGAGGAGCTCTGCGGCGCCGACGACGTCGCCGGCGGCGATGAGCCCCCGGATGCGGGTCGATGAGATCGGCTCGTCGCCTCCGACGAGCGGGACGATCTCCGTGGAGAATCCGAAGCCGGCGCCGAACTCGGTCAACGACTCGACGTTCCCGGTGCGGTTCCGGCCGAACCGGAAGTCCTCTCCGACGGCCACCAACCGGGCACCGAGCGCCTCGGCGACGATCTCGCCCGCGAACCCGGCCGGCGAGATGGACCGCATGGCCTGGTCGAAGGGCAGGACGGCGACGCACCGCACACCGACCGACCCGAACAGCTCGATCCGCTGGTCGATCGATGTGAGGAGCCGGGGAGCGACCTCCGGGGCGATGACCGTGAGCGGGTGAGGATCGAAGGTCATCACCGTCGCCTCGAGATCGTGGGCGGCCGCGCGCTCGGCGAGGAGCGAGAACACGTGCCGGTGGCCGAGATGCACGCCGTCGAACACCCCGATCGTGACGGCCCGCGGCACTGCCGGGAGGTCCCAGCGCGCCGGATCCCCGGTCGCGACCCTCATGCGATCACCACGACCGGCTTCGCCCGACGGCCATCGGATTCGTACACGGCGAGGAGG
>DATHYU010000061.1:0-5169 GCA_035458965.1 Acidimicrobiia bacterium
GATCGTCGAGCACGCCGAGCGTCGCCGCCACGTCCTCCGTGACCCCGTCGGTCTGGACGAACCCGACGTCGGCCGTGACGGCCTCGACGGAGAGGCCCGGGCTCCACGCCGCCGCCGCCCGGGGCGACGCGGTGAAGACGGTGGGCAGGGCGCCGCGGCGGTGGAGCGCCTCGGCCAGCGCGAGCGAGCGCGTCAGGTGGCCGAAGCCGTGCGCGCTGCACACGATCGCAACCCGCGCGTCAGCCACGGGAGCCCTCGAAGATGGACCGGACGGTGTCGATCGTGTCGGCCTCCTCGGCGCCCTTGTCGGTGCG
Organism: Acidimicrobiia bacterium; assembly: GCA_035458965.1. Lineage (GTDB taxonomy): Bacteria > Actinomycetota > Acidimicrobiia > Spongiisociales > UBA11373 > DATHYU01. The sequence goes on from DATHYU010000061.1 coordinate 315, forward strand.
GTAGCCCTTGACGCGGGCGAAGCGCAGGGCCATGCCTCCCGAATACCGGGAGCTGGCCTGGATCCCGTCGAAGGCGATCTCGACGACCTGCTCCGGGCGCACGTGCACCACGGGACCGGAGCGGCCGGTCTCGAGCCCGAGGAACCGATCGGTCTGCCACACGAGCATCTCGTCCGTGAGCCCCTTGAAGGTCTTGCCGAGCATCACGAAGCCGCCATCTGGGTCCCGGGCGCCCAGGTGGAGGTTGCTGAGCAGACCCCGGCGGCGACCCGAGCCCCACTCGACGGCCAGCACCACGAGGTCGAGCGTGTGCGCCGGCTTCACCTTGAGCCAGGCCGATCCCCGGCGGCCCGCGGCGTACGGTGAGGCCAGGTCCTTCACCATCACGCCTTCGTGGCCCCGGGCGAGCACCTCGTCGAGGAAGTCGGCGGCCGCCGCGACGCCGTCGACCGTGCGTCCCGGGATCCGGAGCCCCTCGGGAAGCGTCTCGAGGACCTCGAGGCGCCGTTCGAGCGGTTCGCTGACGAGGTCGGTGCCGTCGGCGTGGAGCACGTCGAAGAAGAACGCCGAGAGGTCCTCGATCGGGCCCGTCGACCGCCCGAACCGCCCCATGGTCTCCTGGAAGGGCCGCGGCCTTCCGTCGGTGTCGAGCACGATCGCCTCGCCGTCGAGGATGACCGTCGATGCCGCGAGCCCGAGCACGATCTCGACGATCTCGGGCACCCGCGCCGTGACGTCGCGGAGGTTCCGGGTGAACACGCTCACCTCGCCGCCGTCGCGGTGGACCTGAATGCGGGCACCGTCGAGCTTTGCCTCGACACGAGCCGGCGTCCCGAGCCGTTCGATCGCCCCGTCGACGTCCTCGGCCGTCGACGCGAGCATCGGCTGGATCGGCCGCCGCAGGCGCATCCGGAAGCGGGAGAGGACCTCACGGCCTTCGCCGAGCGCCGCCTCGGCGACGCCGGCGAGATCCCCGGTGACCATGACGGCGCGGCGGACCTCGTCGGGGTCGGCCTCGATCGCCCTCGACACCGCCTCGACGAGCACCCCTTCGAGGGCGCCTTGGCGCACCTCCCGCACGATCAGCGCCCGCAGGAACTGCTGTTCCGCCGCCGTGGCGGATCCCAGGAGGCCCTCGAGCCGGTCGTGCCGCCGCGCCTGGGATCCCGGTCCGCCCTCCGCGGCGATCGCCTCGAGGGCCTCGTCGACCCCGGTGAGGGTGAGCGTCGCCTCCGGGGCGGGATCCACCGAGACCGCGGCGAGGGTGCGGTATCCGACGCCGAGACGGTCCTGACGTGGCGCACCGGCCAGGTAGCGGGCTCCGATCGCCCGCTCGATCCCCTGGAGGCCGCCCAGCAGCCCGGCGAGCGCCTCGACCTTGGCGAGCCTCGACCGCGTCGCCCGCACGGTCGCGGAGGTCTCGACGAGCCGGGCGAGGAGCATGGACGGCATCGTATCGGCGCCTGCCGAGGCCTCCCCGACGGTCCGGAGGCCCGAGTCCCCGACCAAACGCCGGAGCTCGCCCGGCGACCGGGGAAGGGGCGGTGTGTCGGGGCAGCAACGAGATCGAGGGGCCGCCGGGCCCCATCGGGCCCGCCTCATCCGGCCCGGCCCTCACGGCCGCCCGGGCGCTACCGCACGCGCGGGTCGGCGAGCTCGGGGTCGATGCCGTAGCGGGCGATCGCCTCGGCGACCACGCTGCGCTCGATCACACCGTCGGAGGCGAGGGCGTCGAGGGTGGCGACCACGATGTGGTCCGCATCGATCTCGAAGAACCGGCGCAGCGCCTCCCGGGTGTCGCTCCGGCCGAACCCGTCGGTGCCGAGCGGAACGAAGGTTCCCGGGACCCAGCGTGCCACCTGGTCGGCGACGACCTTCATGTAGTCGGTGACGGCGACGACCGGGCCCCCGGCCGACGACAACGTCCGCGTCACATACGATGTCCGCGGCTCGTCGTTCGGGTGCAGGCGGTTCCACCGCTCCACCTCCATGGCGTCCTCGCGAAGCCGCTTGTACGACGTTGCGCTGTAGAGGTCGGCGCCGACGCCATAGTGCTCGGCGAGCTCGGCCGCCGCCTGCCGGACCGCCCCCTGCGCCGAGCCCGAGAAGAGGAGCGCGGCGCGGCGGGGGAGACCCTCGGGGGCCTCCTGCCATCGGTACAGACCCGCCATGATGCCGTCTTCGACATCGTCGGGCTTCGGCGGCTGGGAATAGTTCTCGTTGTAGATCGTCAGGTAGTAGAAGACGTCCTCGGGCTCCGGTCCGTACATCCGGTGCAGACCCCGTTCGACGATCGTCGCCATCTCGTAGGCGAACGCCGGGTCGTAGGCCTCGCACACGGGAACCGTCGACGCCAGCAGGAGGCTGTGGCCGTCCTGGTGCTGGAGCCCCTCGCCGGCCAGGGTGGTCCGCCCCGCGGTGGCTCCCATGAGGAATCCCCGAGCCCGGGAATCGGCAGCCGACCAGATGAGGTCGCCGACCCGCTGGAACCCGAACATCGAGTAGAAGGTGAAGAACGGGATCATCGGGACGCCGCGCGTCGCGTACGAGGTGGCTGCGGCGATCCAGCTCGCCGTGGAGCCTGCCTCGGTGATGCCCTCCTCCAGGATCTGTCCGTCCTTGGCCTCCTTGTAGGAGAGGAGGAGGTTGTGGTCGACCGGCTCGTACAGCTGGCCGCGCGAGGCGTAGATCTTGAGCTCCTTGAAGAGCGCGTCCATGCCGAAGGTGCGCCCCTCGTCGGGGATGATCGGCACCACCCGCTCACCGAACCCGGGGCTTCGGGCGAGGCTGCGCAGCATCCGCGTGAAGGCCATCGTCGTCGAGACCTCCATGGAGCCGGAGCCGGCGTCGAACTCCGCGAACGGCGTGTGATCGGGAAGCGTGAGCGGCGTGCGGATCGGGACGGGGCGCGACGGCAGCTCGCCGTTCAGCGCCTTCCGCCGCTGCTTCAGATACTGGACCTCGGGCGAGTCCGCCGCCGGCCGGAAGTAGGGCGGGTCCGCGTCGCCCTCGAGCGCCGAGGCGGGGATCTCCTCGGTGAGGTGGATCCGCTCGCGCAGCGCCATGAGCTGCTGGTTCGTGAGCTTCTTGATCTGATGGGTGGCGTTGCGGCCCTCGACGTCGGGGCCGAGCGTCCAGCCCTTGATCGTCTTGGCGAGGATGACGGTGGGCGCGCCGCGGCTCTCCGTGGCGTACTTGTAGGCCGCATAGACCTTGCGGTAGTCGAGGCCGCCCCGACGCAACGCCCAGACCTCGTCGTCGGTCATGTGCTCGACGAGGCGCCGCAGGCGCGGGTCGGGCCCGAAGAAGTGCTCGCGCACGAAGGCGCCGCTCTCGGCCTTGTACCGCTGGTACTCGCCGTCGACCGTCGTGTTCATCTTGCTCACGAGCGCACCGTCGACGTCGCGGGCGATCAGCTCGTCCCATTGGGATCCCCAGATCACCTTGAGAACGTTCCACCCTGCGCCGCGGAAGATCGCCTCCAGCTCCTGGATGATCTTCCCATTGCCGCGGACGGGACCGTCGAGGCGCTGGAGGTTGCAGTTGATCACCCAGACGAGGTTGTCGAGGCCCTCACGCGCCGGCAGCGAGATCGACCCGAGGCTCTCCGGCTCGTCGACCTCGCCGTCGCCGAGGAAGCACCACACCCGAGAGTCCGCCGTCTCGTCGAGGCCCCGGTTCTGGAGGTACTTGAGGAACCGGGCCTGGTAGATGGAGTTGATCGGGCCGAGCCCCATCGACACCGTCGGATACTCCCAGAACTCCGGCATGAGCCGCGGATGCGGGTACGACGAAAGGCCCCCGCCGATCTCCTGCCGGAAGCGGTCGAGGTCGGCCTCGTCGAAGCGGCCCTCGAGGAACGCCCGGGCGTAGATCCCGGGCGCGGCGTGGCCCTGGATGTACACGTGGTCGCCGGGCGTGCCGTCGGCATGACCCTTGAAGAAGTGGTTGAACCCGACCTCGTAGAGGAGGGCCGAGGAGGCGAAGGTGGAGAGGTGCCCGCCGATGCCCTCGGCCTCGTGGTTGGCCCGGATGACCATGACGGCGGCGTTCCACCGGATGAAGCGGCGAATCCGCTTCTCGAGGTACTCGTCACCCGGGAACCAGGGCTCCTGCTCGGGCGGGATCGTGTTGATGTAGGGGGTGCTCACCGAGGCCGGCACCCCGATGTTGCGGGACCGGGCGTGCTCGACCAGGCGGGCCATGAGGAACCGGGCGCGCTGCTCGCCCTCGACGTCGACGATCTGGTCGAAGGCCTCGACCCATTCGCCGGTCTCCTCGGGGTCGGCGTCGGGGATCTGATGGACGAAGCCGTCGATGATCATGGCTGCGGTGCTCCCCTCGAGCGGTCGTGAAAACCGATCCGAGATTACCGGGCGGCGGCCTGCAACTCCGCTCGAACCGACCCGGCGCCTCCGGACGGCGCCCTCCACCACCGGGGCGTCAGGGTCGTCGGGCGGGCCGGTGGAAGAGCGCCAGCTGGCCGACGGCGGCCAGGAGCCCGGCACCGGCTGCAGCCGCGCCCACCCACCCGTCGAGGTCGTCGGCGATCCCCAGGGCGTGGTCGATCGACCACTCGCCCGGGCCGATGACGGCCAGCGCCACCGCCACGGCGACGAGGACCAGGACGTACTCGTACCCCTCGTCGGGGCGCGCCGTGATCCAGAACCCTGCGGCGCGGTGCACGCTCCAGAAGGCAACGACCAGCAGGGCCACCACCCCCGCACCCCCGGCTGCCGTCAGGAGCCCTGCGGCCAGCGAGACACCGACCCCGATCTCGGCGAAGCTCATGAAACCCCACTGGAGGGACGGGGCGCCGAAGCCCATCGAGGCGACCCAGCGTTCCGTCTTCTCC
>DATHYU010000062.1:0-2398 GCA_035458965.1 Acidimicrobiia bacterium
CGAAGATCAAGATCCGCCAGCCGCTGTCGACGCTCACCGTCGTCTCCCACGACGCCGGCGTGCGCCGCGCCGTGGCGGCACACGCGGATCTCGTCTCCGACGAGCTCAACGTGAAGCTCGTCGAGACCTCCGAGGACGAGCAGGCCCACGCCCATCTGTCGGCGAAGGCCAACTTCCGCGTCCTCGGGCCGCGTCTCGGCCCCCGCATGAAGGACGTCGCCGCCGCGATCGCCGGCCTCGACGAGACCGCCGTCGCGTCGCTCATCGACGGCGATCGCCTCGAGGTCGCGGGTGAGGAGATCGGCCTCGACGACGTCGTCGTCTCCCGTGAGCCGCGAGCCGGCGTCGAGGTGGCATCGACGGATCGCATGTCCGCGGCACTCGACACGGCGCTGACGACGGAGCTCGAGCTCGAGGGTCTCGCCCGTGAGGTCGTCAAGGCCATCCAGCAGCTCCGCCGTGATGCCGGCCTCGACGTGGCGGATCGAATCACGGTCGCCTGGTCGATGGCCTCTCCGAAGCTCCGGACCGCCCTCGAGACGCACGGCTCCTACATCGCCGGCGAGGTCCTGGCAGACGTGTTCGCCGAGTCCACGGACCTGGAGCCCGGCGATGCCGACGCCGAGCTCGCCGTCGACGACGACCGGGTCGCCCTGGCCATCGAACCGGCCTGACACGCCCGCCTTCGATGCTGCCGACGTCCGACGGCCCCGGTCGGCGGCTCGGCCGAGCGGGCGATCAGAGGTTCCGGCTGATCAGCTGGAGACCGATGATCAGGATGAGCGGCGAGAGGTCGAGCGCCATGCCGCCGGCGCGCACCGGGGGGATGATCCGCCGCAACGGGGTCAGGACGGGATCGGTGACCGACCGCAGTGCCCCCTTCACCTTGTTGAGGGGGTGGTCGTAGCTGACCGGGATCCACTCGAGGACGATGCGCGCGATGAGGACGAGCACATAGATGTCGATGAGGGTGCGGATCGCGTTCACGGTCAGACCTCGGGCGACTGGTAGAAGCCCAGCTCGGCGAGGCGACGGCGCTCGCTCCGGCTGATGTTCACGTTCGCCGGGCTGACGAGGATCACGCCCTGGCTGATCTTGCGCATCGAACCGCCGAGGGCGTAGGTGAGGCCGCTGGCGAAGTCCACCAGGCGTCGCACCATCGCGGGCTCGACCTTCCGCAGATCGAGGACCACCGGGATGCTCGCCCGGATGTGGTCGGCCAGGGCCTGGGCGTCGCTGTACGAGCGCGCCGTGATGATCTCGCTCTCGAGATCGCTGTCCTTGACCGTCCTCACCGTCGGCGTGTCGCCCGCCTGGACGTAGATGCCGGCCTCCGCCTCACTGGCGTCCGGCGAGATCCGGCGTCGCGCCGTCAACGGGGGCTCGACACGCCGTCCGGCCACCTGACCCTGGACGGTGGGCTGGATGCGCCTCGTGACCTGCGGCCCGTCCTCGGCGCGGTCCTTGGCCGGACGACCGTATTCCACGTCCTGACGAGCCTCCTCATCGCGCGCCGAACGGGCGGCCCGGGGCGTCTCGGCCGTTCGCTCACGCGCGGACGCACGCGGGGCACGCGCCGGGCCGGCGGGACCGGCGGCTCCGTCCTCGGTCTCGTCGATCGCGTCCTCGTCGACGAGACCGAGATACATCATCGTCTTCTGCCACAGGCCTGCCATGGCTCACCCTTCTGGGAACGGGCCAAAGATAGCCCGTCCCACTCGCAAGATCGTTGCACCTTCCTCGACGGCGACTTCGAAGTCGTCCGTCATGCCCATCGAGAGGTGCCTGACAGTCGGATGCCGGCGCACCAGGTCGTCGCGGAGGTCCGCAAGCGCCCGGAACACGGGACGTGCCTCCTCGGGATCGTCGACGAGCGGCGCCATCGTCATCAAGCCCTCCACGGGGATCCCGGCGGCGAGCGCCTCATCCACCAGCTCCTCGGCGTCGGCGGGGTCGATACCCGCCTTCTGCCCCTCGCCCGCCACGTTCACCTGGACGAGCGCCGGTGGCGGGAGGCCCGGCCCCTTGACCCAGTAGCCCACGAGCTCGAGCCGATCGAGCGAGTGCAGGAGGGTCGTGGCCGGCCTGACCCGTCGCACCTTGTTGCCCTGCAGCCGTCCGACGAAGTGCCACCGGATGTCTCCGGGCAGACGGCCGGCTCGTTCGGCGAGATCGCCGGCGCGATTCTCCCCGAAGTCCCGATGTCCGTCGGCGTACGCGTCGAGGATGTCGCCGTCGGAGGCGGCCTTCGACACGGCGACGAGCTGCACCCCGGCCGGGTCACGGCCTGCGCGGCGGCAGGCGGTGGCGATCCGATCCCGGACCGCGGTCAATCCGAGGGCACCCATGCCACCGCCACCTGACGCTCGGACGTCGACGTCCGCCGGAACGAGTGATG
>DATHYU010000063.1:0-4119 GCA_035458965.1 Acidimicrobiia bacterium
GTGCCGATGACACAGCCCTCGGGGGCACTCGGCATCGGACGGAAGGTCACGTCGGCACCGCGGGAGGGGTGCGCAAGCCCCTTCAGGAGCTCCTGGAGCCAGATTTTCCTCGGATCGGGAAAGATCGATCGCCTCTCAGTGGGAAGCGGACGGCGGATTTGGTTAGTGTCGCCCGAAGGAGCCGTCGATGGGAGTGGCGGCGGAGGGAGGCGCTACATGACCTCGCGTACCAGCGGGTCGGGACTCGACGCGTATTTCAAGATCTCAGAGCGGGGATCCTCGCTCGGAACGGAGGTTCGGGCAGGTGTCGCCACCTATCTGGTGATGGCGTACATCGTGTTCCTCAATCCGATCATTCTCGAGCCGCTGGGGTTTGATCCAGTCGCCGTGGCTGCGGCGACCGCCCTGGCGGCCGGCCTACTCAGCATCGTGATGGGGGTCTACTCGAACTACCCCATCGCCTTGGCGACCGGCCTCGGCATCAACGCCGCGGTGGCGTTCCAGTTGGTGATAGGCGACGGCCTCACACCGCAGGGCGCGATGGGCGTGATCGTGCTCGAGGGCATCATCGTGACGATCCTGGTCCTCGCGGGCCTTCGTGAAGCGGTGATGAAGGCGGTCCCGAACAGCCTGAAGCTGGCGATCGCCGTCGGCATCGGCCTGTTCATCCTGTTCATCGGGTTCGTCAACGGCGGACTCATCGTGGGTGGCGGCGGGACTCCGGTCTCGTTCGTGTTCCCGGATTCGGCAGCGGCGGCATTGACCCTCCTCGGGTTGCTGATCGCCATCGTCCTCTACGTCAAGAAGGTGAAGGGCGCGCTGGTGATCACGATTCTCGTGACCGCCATCCTGGCGATCATCTTCGGCGTGAACGACTGGCCGAGCGAGTTCCCGGGTCCGAAGTTCGACACGCTCTTCGAGGTCGATCTCTGGAACGTGTTCGATCTCGGCGCGATCACCGCGCTGCTGACGATCTTCACGTTCATGCTCACCGACTTCTTCGACACGATGGGGACGGCGACGGCGGTCGTGGAAGAAGCGGGCCTCATGGACGAGGACGGAAACATCCCCGATGTCGGCAAGCTCCTGCTCGCCGACTCGGCCGGTGCGGCGGTCGGAGGTCTCTTCGGAGTCAGTTCGAACACCAGCTACATCGAGAGCATTGCGGGTGTCGAGGAGGGTGGACGGACGGGGCTGACGTCCGTGGTCGTTGGAGGCCTGTTCCTCGTCACGATCTTCCTCTCGCCACTGGCCGTGCTGATCTCGGGACCCGTCACGGCGGCCGTCCTGATCCTGATCGGGTTCCTGATGACGGGCTTCATCAAGCAGATCGACTTCGACGACCTCGAGGAGGGCTTCCCGGCGCTCCTCGCGATCATCCTGATGCCCCTCACCTACTCGATCACCGTCGGCATCGGTGCCGGGTTCGTGACCCACACCCTGATCAAGGTGGTCAAGGGCAAGATCCGGGAGATCCCGGTGGTCATGTGGATCGTGACCGCGGCGTTCGTGGTCTACTTCGCCCAGGACCTCATCACCGGCTGGATCTAACCGATCGGGTGTGAGAGAGGCCGCCGGTGGAAGCCGGCGGCCTCTCCGCGTCTACAGGACCTCGACGACCCGCCAGAGTGCCGAGGGGTCCCGCAGTGGGTCGCCGTGCACGAGGAAGCCGTCCGCTGGACCGCCGATCTCGAGGACGCCGGCCGATGGCTCGCCGAGGAGCTCGCCGCCGCGCCACGTGACCGCGGCGAGGGCCTCCCACGGTTCGAGACCGGCCTCGACCAGGGCTTCGACCTCCCAGGTCAGGTGCCCGGCCCGGAGCGACCCGCCGCCGAAGTCGCTTCCTCCGGCGATGGCGACACCGGCGCGCTGGGCGATGCGCACGCTGTCGCGGGCCGATTCCAGGCGCTCCTCGATGCGCGGTCTCGCATCCGGGGCCGCAAAGCGCTCCAGGTCCGTGGTCGAACCGAAGGACAGCCACGACATGAACACCGAATGGGTGGTGACGAGGAACGTGTCTCGCGCCGCCATCTCGGCGGCCACGTCGGCTTCGATGTGGTCGCCGTGCTCGATCGACCGCACGCCGCCGAAGACCGCAGCGCGGGTTCCCGCCGGCTGCGTGGCGTGCGCCGTCACGGTTGCGCCACGTGCTGCAGCCGCCCCGACGAGGCGGGCGATCTCCGAGGGCGTCCAGATCGCCGTGCCGGGATCCGGACCGTCCATGTAGAGCTTGATGTGGTCGGCGCCCTGGTCGAGGTGCCGCTCGCCGATCGCCACCATCTCGTCGGCGTCCTTCGCCTCGTCGAGGAAGCCCGCGTTCGGGAGGGTCCCCGTCTTGCCGAGCCACGTGCCCGATGCGCGGATGTACGGGCGATCCCGGCGACCGTGCCAGTGGTCCTTCACGTGCAGCGTGAGCGCCCGGTTCCGGCCATCGACCTCACGGGTGGGCGACCCGACGTCGCGTGCCCAGCGCACCCCGGCACGAACCAACCTCTCCCCGTTCTCCTCGGCGACGCGCAGGAGCGCGTCCGTCGTGTCGTCGATGCGGGAGATCCAGTGCGATCCACCGGGCAACGACACGTGGCTGTGTGCGTCGACCATCCCCGGGACGATCGTCGCACCGCCGGCATCGACCATTCGGGTGCCCTGCGGATGCGCAGGCTCGTCGGCGACGTCGCCGAACCAGGCGATGCGGCCGTCGATCACCAGCATCGAGACCCCGACGCGCAGGTCGGGGGAGCGACCGTCGGCAATGGCGGCATGTCGGTAGAGGGTCGACTCCATGCCCCAACGCTACCGGCCGAGGATCTCCGCGAGTCGGGGTCGCAGCGGCGTGGCGATCTGGTGGGGGGCTCGGGCCACGTACTCGGCCGCCCGTGCCCGCACCTCACCCGCGAGCGAGGATGCGTAGGCGAGCGCGGCATCGGTGGAGAACCCGTCGTGCCCGTTCGCCGACCACCGTGGACCGGGCGGGAGCCCCGTCCAGATGGCGGCGTCGACGTCGGTGCGCGACGTCAGCCAGCGAGTGACCGCGTCGCCGATCGAGGGGTCCGGAGACCCGTTGAGCACGCCGGAGTGCCCGGCCGAGTGGATGTGGCGCCTTGGTGCGTTGGTCTCTCTCCGGGCCAGGTTGTCGATGGCATCGTCGAGTCGGTCATGGCACGACCGCCGCCAGAGCACCGGCGAGGTGGCGACATACCCGGGCAGGGCGATGAGCGTGAGCCGCCCGTCCGCCGAGATGCGGCCGAACTCGATGGGAAGCTCCGGTCCATCGGGCTGCCAGCCATGTCCCGGGTCGACACACAGGTCGCCGTGATCGTTGCTGGGCTGCCAGACGAGTGATCCCCAGGCGAGGACGGCGATGCGCATCGCCCGACCGTATCGCTCCCGGTGGCTCAGGCCGGGGAATGGGCCGGTTCCTCGACCGGGTCGGGGAGGGGCTCCTCGCGCTCGGGCTCCGGCATCTCGATCGGCTCGACGATGATCACGCGCCGTTGCTCCCCGATGTCCATGGTCTCGTCCTCCTGTGCAATTCGTCCTCCAGATACGCGACCACCGCTTCCCGGACGTCGTCGGCGCCGCTCCTCCGGGTCGTCGGTCCACACAGCACGGCACCCGGCCGGGCGAAGAGGGCTTCGATCTCGGCGGGATCGGCGGTCCAGAGGCTCTGGTGGCGGCCGACGGCCGCGACGGCGACGACCCGGGCGTGAGCCGCCCGGTAGCCGTGATCGTGCTCGACGACCTTGCCGGACAGTTCCACCAGCCCTCCCGCCCATCCGTGGGCACCGGGCGGGATGTGCTCGACGATGACCGGCCGAGCGTCCTTCGTGGCATAGATGCCGCAGCCCAGACGGCCGCACCGTCCGTCTGTATGGGGCACCTCGACGTCGTCGGAGGGGCGCCGCTCGCAGAACGCCGCCAGGGCGGGCGTCGGCCAGGCGACCCGGGCGCCGTGGAGCGCCTCCTCGTCGGCGAACCAGATCCGGAATCCGAGCACGGGACCGGGTGACCAGGCCTCATGCTGCTCCCGGCGGATCCGGTCGATCTGCTCGGTCAGCGCCGCCATGAGACCCCGTTCGAGACCGGAGATCTCCACCTTCAGCCGCTGCCACTCGGTCT
>DATHYU010000064.1:0-3095 GCA_035458965.1 Acidimicrobiia bacterium
TCTCCTCGATGGCTGCGCCGGCCTGATACAGATGGAAGCTGTAATCCGCCGCGCGCTCCTCGAGCTGTGAGGGGTACACCCGTTCCATCGCTTGCGCGATACGAAGATGCAGACGTTGCCGCTTCGGAATCGACAGGGTCCCGACCAGCGTATGGCGGATCAGCTCGTGGGAGAACCGATACACCGTCTCCCGGCCCTGTGTCGAGGCGTGGATCAGTTGCGCCGTTTCCGCCTCCTCCAGGGCATCGAACAGCCCGTCGTCGGGTAACAACTCGAGGGCTTCCATCACCACCGCCAGCACGACGACGACGCCCACCAGGGCCAGCAGGGACAGGGCGATGCGCTTGAGCAGCGTCTTCATGGGATACGCGTCGCAGGAGGTGGAGGGAGGCGCCACGGCGCCATCCGGGACGCCGGAGAAGGTGCAGCGCGCACGGGCCGGCGGCAATGTCGGGCGGCGCCGCGACGCCGCGACGGCCGGGGGGATCGGAGCCCCGGGGCGCCCCTACCGCTCGACCTCCACGTCCGCCACCCAGACGTCGCTCTCCAGCTCCCCGACCGTCAGGTAGAGGACGTCCGACCGCACCGCCAGCCACAGCATCGGCACGACGCCGGGATCGTCGTAGGCGACCACCAGACGCGGCGCCCCGCCCCGCACGGGAATGGCCCACACCCCGGCCCCGGTCCCGTCTTCGCGCTCGGCCCTGGTGTAGATGGTCGATCCGTCTTCGGAGAAGACGCTGTAGCTGTACACCAGCCGGAGTCCGTCGGTCGCCGGGTCGTAGCGCCACAACTCGTCGGCATCCGGCGACACGAGCACCAGATCGCCGAGGGTCCCGTCGCCGGACTGCAGGCCACACAGCACCCCGCTCCCGTCCGGGGCCCAGTCCATCGACCAGCAGCCGACGTCGGTGAGTGCCTTCGGCTCGCCCCACGGCCCACGCAGGGACGCTCGCGAAACCACCCACGTGTCCAGATAGAACTGCTCGGTCCGGGCCGCCGAGTACGCCAGGTCCAGGCCGGTCGGCGACCAGGAGGGACGAAACGCCAAGCGGGCGCTGTCCACCTCCACCCGGGTCCGCCCATCGGCGGATACCACCATCAGGCGATGGGGGGTGCCCTCTTCATAGTACGCGATCTCGGTCCCGTCGGGTGACCATCGCGGGTCGCTCTGCAGCAGCGGACCGGCGGCCACCGGCGTGGCGCTCCCGCCTTCCAGCGGATGCACGTAGATGTCGACGTCGCCGACGCGGCCGCGATCGGACGAGAAGGCGAGCCGGCTCCCGTCCGGTGAGACGTCGTGGGCGTGGACGACCGCATTCTCGCGGGTCACCGGCCGACCGTCGGCAATGGACACCGTCCCGTGCCCGAGGGGAAACGACCAGATGTTCTGGCGCGTAGTGGCCTTGATGAAGGTGAGCGTTCGCCCCGCGCTCGCATACGACAGGCTGAGCGCATCGGCCACGCCCGCCACCTTCTGCGGCGCTCCGCGAGGTCCTCCGGCGCCGACCTCGACGACGTACAGCTCCCGCGGACCGTCCCGGTCGGAGAGGAACAACAGGTGGTCCGCATCGAGCCAGGCGGGGCTGAACGCGGAGGGGTCGCTGGTGATGCGCACCGGGTCCCCGCCGTCGGCGTCGACGATCCAGATGGACGTCGCGGTCGGATAGGGACCGTTGTACCAGATTCCCTCGAGAAAGGCGATCCACCGGCCGTCGGGGGACCACACGGGCCAGTAGTACCACGACGTCGACGAGGCGACCGCGGGCGGGGCGGTGGCATCGCCAGCGCCCTCATAAACGAACAGGCCGTGCGTGTCGCCGGCCGTGACGAGCGCGATGCGGGAGCCGTCCGGCGACCACGCGGCCCATTCGGCCGTCACCGGCAGATCGACCGCTCGGATCGCGCCCCCGAGCGCCCCGGTCTCCAGCCACGTACAATCCACCCACCGCGACGCACAGGCGTTGACACGGATGCGCTCCCCGTCCGGGCTCCATGTCGGCCGGTTCAGCCACCGCAGCCGCGGGTCACCTCCTCCCAGCGTCACGGTCACCTCGCCGCCGTCGGCGCCGCCCCGTGCACTCTTGATGACGAGCGCGTCGACCCCCTCCCGCTCGGCCACGAACGCGACCTGACTGCCGTCCGGCGACACGGCGGACCGCCACTCCCGCTCGGGACTGCTCGTCAGCGGGTGGATGTTGGAGACGGTGACCGTGATCGGCCGGTGCTTCAGGACGCGTGTGCCCGCGACCGCCAGGGCGAGCAGCGCCGCGACGCTGCCGACCACCATGGGCACGAGCCAACGCCGTCCACCCCCGAGGGCTGCCACCGGCCGAGTCTGGGTCGGCGTGATCCCCCCGCTCGGCGTGGCCAGCGCCTCGAGCTGCGGCAGCAGCTCCTCCGCCGTCCGGAAGCGATCCGCCGGCTTCTTCTCCAGGCACCGCATGACGACGGCTTCGAGGGCCGGCGGCACCGTGTCCCGGTGCTTCGTCACCGGCTGCGGCGCTTCGGTGACGTGTGCCGAGAGCACCTGCTGCGCCGTCGTGCCCATGAACACCGGACGGCCCGTGAGCAGCTCGTAGGCCATCGCCCCCACCGCGTAGATGTCCACCCGGTGGTCCAGGTGCGGATCGGCGGCGGCCTGCTCGGGGGCCATGTACGCCGGGGTGCCGAGGGCGACGCCCGCCGTGGTGAGCTGCTGGCGGCCGGTCGCCTCGCTCACCGCCTTCGCCACGCCGAAGTCCGTCACCAGGGCGTGACGCCCACTCAGCAGGACGTTCTCGGGCTTGATGTCGCGGTGCACGACCCCGTGCGCGTGTGCGGCCGTGAGGGCATCCACCACGTCCCGCAGAATCCGCACCGCCTCCCCGATGGGCAGCTCCCCTTCTTTGGCCAGCTTGTCCCGCAGCGACTGCCCCTCGACGTAGGGCATGACGTAGTAGAGGAATCCGTCGGCTTCGCCCGAGTCGTGGAGTGGGAGGATGTGGGGATGGGTGAGGTTGGCGGCGATCTCGATCTCGCGGAGGAACCGCTCGGGGCCGAGTGCCGCGGCCAGTTCCGGTCGTAGGACCTTCAAGGCGACCTTGCGGTGCAGC